>NZ_CBAICG010000021.1:0-62954 GCF_964715405.1 Solirhodobacter sp.
TGAGGACGAGTCCGTCCGAAAACCAGCTTGCCGCCATGACGGCGGCTGCGAAAGCCCGAAACCGGAGCACTTTGCCCGAACGCAGCCTCACCGCAACGATCAGGCAGCCAAATCGGCGCAGCCGAAGCGCTTGATCAGACGTTCCTTAACGGTTCCCAAGTTCTCCATTTTGGCGAGCAGGAACCGCGCCGCAAGCCGCAGCGCGTGGCTCGCGTCCCGCGCCACCAGCGACACGATCAGCCGCCGCCAGCGCGCGAAGAGATACGACCCTTCCCCGCGCGTGAAAAGCGCCGCCACCTCGCCCGCCGTCATTGCCCGCCTCTCCCCATTCCGCCGCTCCGCGGGGGAGTATTTTTGCCAAGAAGAACCGGCAAGGAAGGAGTCTGCCCCTTGCGCATCTTCTTGGCGAAAATACTCCCGCCGGAGGCTCCCCAAGCATCGGCAGCGGGCAGGCCGGGGTCATTTCCCGAACAGGTCGGCCTGCCCCGGCGCCTTGGGCGGCTCGATCCCCAGATGCCGCCAGGCCTTCTGCGCCAGCATCCGGCCGCGCGGGGTGCGCTGGATCAGGCCCTGCTGCAAGAGGTAAGGCTCGATCACTTCCTCGATCGCGTCGCGGCTTTCGCTCAGCGCGGCCGAGATCGTCTCGACCCCCACCGGCCCGCCGCCGTAGTTCTCGGCCAGCAGGCTCAGATAGCGCCGGTCGGCGCTGTCGAGGCCGAGGTGATCGACCCCCAGCCGGGTCAGCGAACTGTCGGCGATCGCCCGCGTCAGCGTGCCGTCGCCCTCCACCAGCGCGAAATCCACCACCCGGCGCAAGAGGCGCCCGGCGATGCGGGGCGTACCGCGCGCGCGTTTCGCGATCTCGCGGCAGCCGTCGGGGGCGGCGGGGATGTTCAGCAGGCGGGCGCCCCGGGTGACGATCTCGTGCAGTTCGTCCTCGGTATAGAACTGCAACCGGGTGGGGATGCCGAAGCGGTCGCGCAGTGGCGTCGTCAGCAGGCCCAGCCGGGTGGTGGCGCCGACCAGCGTGAAGGGCTGCAGGTCGATCCGCACAGTGCGCGCCGCGGGCCCCTCGCCGATCACCAGATCGAGCGCGAAATCCTCCAGCGCCGGATAGAGCACCTCCTCCACCACCGGGGACAGCCGGTGGATCTCGTCGATGAACAGCACGTCGCGCGGCTCGAGGTTGGTCAGGATCGCCGCCAGATCGCCGGCCTTGGCCAGCACCGGGCCCGAGGTCATGCGGAACCCCACCCCCAGTTCGCGCGCCATGATCTGCGCCAGCGTGGTCTTGCCCAGACCGGGCGGGCCGTGGAACAGCGTGTGGTCCATCGCCTCGCCGCGCATCTTGGCGCTTTCGATGAAGACGCGCAGGTTGGCGCGCGCCTCGGCCTGCCCGATGAAATCCTCCAGCCGCTGCGGGCGCAGCGCGCGGTCGCCATCCTCGGGCAGCGATTCGGGGCGCAGCGTGGGGTCGGGCGTGGCCATCCCCTACCCCTTCGGCGCCAAGAGCTTCAGCGCGGCGCGGATCAGCGTGGCCGTCGTGGCCTCGGGCGTTTGGGCGGCGACGGTGGCCACCGCCTGCGCCGCCTCGCCCTGGCCATAACCGAGGTTGATCAGCGCCGACAGCGCATCGGCCGTGTGCATCGCCCGCGCCTCGGCCGGGGCCGGCGCGGCGCGGGGGGCGCGGCGCGTCGGCGCCACCGTCCCCTCGGCCTCGGGCAGCGTCGCCGGGGCCGACAGCGCGGCCCCCATCGCCATCACGCCGGGCGCCTTGGCCTTCAGTTCCAGCACCACGCGCTGCGCGATCTTGGGGCCGACGCCGGGCGCCGCCTTGATCGCCGTCACGTCGCCCAGCGCGATCGCGCGGGCCAGCGTTTCCGGCCCCAGCGTGCCAAGGATCGCCAGCGCCGCCTTGGCGCCCACCCCCTGCACCGTCATCAGCAACCGGTGCCATTCCTTTTCCAGCAGGGTCGGAAAGCCGAACAGTTGCAACAGGTCCTCGCGCACCAAGAGTTCGGTATAAAGCGCCACCGCCTCGCCCAGCCCCGGCATCTGCGCCAGCGTACGGTCCGAGACATGCACGATGTAGCCCACGCCGCGCACGTCGATCAGCACATGGTCGGCGCCGCGATGGTCCAGGATGCCCGCGATCCGCCCGATCATCGCGCCGCCTCCGCCCGCGCGAGCGCGGCGGCAAAGCGCCCGGCCGACTGCATGTGATGCGCGTGGCAGATCGCCACCGCCAGTGCGTCGGCCGCATCCGGTCCGGCGATGATGACCCCCGGCAGATGCAGCCGCACCATGTGATCCACCTGCACCTTGGCGGCGTGGCCGACGCCCACCACCGTCTTCTTGACGGCGTTCGGCGCATACTCCCCCACCTCCAGCCCCGCCTGTGCGGGCACCAGCAGCGCGATGCCGCGCGCCTGGCCCAGCTTCAGCGTGGCGACGCCGTCCTTGTTGACGAAGGTCAGCTCCACCGCCGCTGTGTCGGGCGCGTATTTGCGCACCACTTCGGTCAATTGGGTGTGCAGGGTCAGCAGGCGCGGCGCCAGATCGCCCGAATCAGAGTGGCAGATTCCGTTTGCGACGTGAGTCAGTCGCGATCCCGCGACGTCGATCAGCCCCCAGCCGAGGTTGCGCAACCCGGGGTCGATCCCCAAAACCCGCATGCTGCCCCACTGCCCTGTTGCTTTTCTGACGCAGTAGCACGAACAGCGAACATCCGCCAGAGTCATCGCCCGGCGGCAGCCTGCCACACTTCCGCCACAAACCGGCCCTCGCAGATGCAGAAAGCGCCGCTCCGGCCATCAAAAGCGACGCCGCTTTCACAGCGCCGTCACCTTCGTTTCAGCCTTGTTTCATTGGGTGAAAGCCATGCGTTCCACGCATGAGGGACATGCGCCCCGTTCCGCTTGAGTCCGCAAACTGCCGGGCCTAAATGCGCTTCATCGTAACAGCGCCTGAAGATCAGGCACTCTGAAAAGGATATCCGCCATGGCCGCCGCTTCGTCGACCCGCCCGGCGCCGTTCGGCGCCATCGCGACCTACAAGGTCGTTACCGCATTCTCCGCCCTCGCCACCGTGATGTCGACCTGGAACGACGCCCGCGTGACCCGCCATTCGCTGGGCAAGCTCAGCGACCGCGAGCTTGACGACATCGGCCTGTGCCGGGGTGACATCGAGCTGATCGCGCAAAACCGCGCCTGATCGCCCGATCCGCAACAAGAAAGGGCCGCGTCGGGGAAACCCGCGCGGCCTTTGTCTGTTCAAGGGGGGCGCTACTTGGCCGCGGCCTGCGAACTGCGCAGATCCGAAATCTTCTCGGCCAGAAAACCAGTTACCGGATCCACCGACATCACCACCGCGCCGACGCGATCGATGGTGCCGCCCGCCTGAAGCCCGGCGATGCGGTTGGCATAGTCCGCGGGCCCGACGACGGACAGCATGAGAACCTTCACGACGGTCACCGCGATCACAACCATCACAAGCGGGCGAACGATGTGGAATGAACGCGACGGCGGTGGCACGAAATAGGCGCGGCTCAGTGTGCCGGTCGCCTCAAATCCGCCACCGCGGCGATGTCGTTTCTGAATGCGGTAGATGCGTCCGTAGAAGTCACGCAGATTCGGGTCGGCCATAACAAACTCCAACAGCACGGCCCCCGCCACGTGTTGGTTCTACGGTGATATTGCGGCAAAATTAAGGCGCATGACGCGAACTTGCCGCAAATTGGGCTGGTATGACCCGCGCTCGCGCGGTCGTGATCAGCGCGACGTGATCAGGGCGACGGGCCCGGCGCGCGCGGCAATGGCGCCGCGATGAACAGCCCGGCCTTGCCGCGCATGGTCTGGCCCGCGCCGCCAAGCCCGGTCATCGCCCCGCCCGGCATGGGGACGTGAACGAAGGTGATGCCGCCCAGGACCGACCCGCCCGCCCCCGCCGAGCCGGCTGCCTGCGCGCCCATCCCCATGCGGCGCACGCCCGGCGCGGCCACCATCGTCACCCCGGAGGGAGACGGATTGAAATTGAGTGAGGTCGGCGCCGAGGTCGGCGTTTCGGACGGGGCAGAGGCCGCCGTGCTTTCCACCGCGCTGATCTTGGTCTGCGCCGCGACCGCCACAGCGACGGCGTCACCCGTGGTCGCGCGCAGCAGCATCGTCACCGGGTCGGGGCGCATCAGCAGCGCGGCAAACTGGTCGAGCATCGTCCCCCGCGCCAACTCGGCACGATGCTGGTCATAGGCATCGGGACCGATGTCCAGAAACAGGGCGCCCTTCAGCACGATCACCGACACCGCCGCCATGCCCGCCAGCTTCAGGCCGATCTCGGTCCGCCGCCAGGGGCGCGCAAGGTGGGCGCCCAGCGCAATGCGTGGCCGGGTCAGCGCGGCACGGACCCGCGCTTCCTCGATGCGGCGCAGCCGATCCTCGAATTCGTCGTGTTGGTTGGCGTCCATTCCTCATCGCCTCGGGTCCGACCTGCCGGACCGGACGACCCTGAGCCGCAAAAGCGGCGAAAGCATGGAAAATTATCGGCGTTTCATCAGCGTCAGCGCGCTCCACTCGCCCAGATCCTCGCGGGTCTCCAGTTCGAAGCCCTGCGCGGCATAGGCCGCCGTCACCGCCTCGGCCTGCGTCACCAGCAGGCCCGACAGGATCACCCGCCCGCCCGGCGCGACATGGGCGGCCATCGCCGGGGCCAGGTCGATCAGCGGCCCCATCAGGATGTTCGCGAACACGAGGTCGAACGGCGCCGCCGCCTCCAGCCGCGGATGGTCGAACCCCGCCGCCTCAAGGCAGATCACCCGGCCGTCCAGCCCGTTCACCGCCACGTTGACCTCGGCCACCTCGACCGCGACCTCGTCGATATCCGACGCCAGCACCGGGTTCGGCCAGATCGACGCCGCCGCCATCGCCAGAACCGCCGTGCCGCAGCCGATATCGGCGACGTTCAGCGCCACGACCCCCGCCCGGTCCAGCCGGTCGAGCGCGCGCAGGCAGCCCAGCGTGGTGCCGTGGTGCCCGGTGCCGAAGGCCATCGAGGCCTCGATCATCAGCGCGATCCGGCCCTCGGGCACCTTGTCGGCGTCATGGCTGCCGAAAACGAAGAAGCGCCCCGCCTCCACCGGCGTCAGCTCGCGCCTGACCTTGGCGACCCAGTCGATCTCGGGCAGTTCCGACACCGCGAACGGCCGCGCGCCATGCACGGCCGCCAGCAACGCCAGCGCCACCCCGTCGGGGGCTTCGGTGAAATAGACGCCAACCTCCCAGAGGCCCGAGCCGTCCTCGATCTCGAACACGCCAACGCCGGTGGGTTCCGGCTCCAGCGTCTCCAGCGCCTCGGCCAGCGCCTCGGCGGCCTCTTTCCCCGGCAGGGTCGTCAAAGCGGAATAGGTGGGCATCGCGGGCACTCCGGGATTGCGGTCGGTCCTGCCCTACGGCGCGGCGTCCGCGCGGTCAAGCCAGCCCCGCACCGTCTCGACCCCCGCGGCCAGGTCTGCCGCCGCATCGAGCCGCAGCAGCGGGCAGGGCAGCCGCGACAGCCAATCCTCCTGGGTGCGGCGGGAGCGGCGCAGGAAGGTCGGATCGTCATAGCCCGCCGCCCAGGCGACAAACTCGCGATGCGCGGGCTCCAGATCGCCCCCCGGCGCGATCCGCGCGCCATGGCGTGCGACCTCCCGCGCCGTCAGCCGGGCAACACGCGCGGCCGGGTCCAGCGTCAGGAACACGGCATGGGTCAGCCGCGGGATCACCGCATCGCCCCACCCCATCGGCGAGCCCGACAGCACCCAATCGGCGCGCGGCAGGAACATGCCATGCATCAGCGCGACGCGCTCGCCCTCGCGGCGCCGCGCGGTGAAGGGCGGATCGGTCGGGTGCCAGTAGAAATCGTCGAGGTCGAAATGCTGCGTCTCCAGCGTCGAGGCCAGCGCCCGCCCCAGCGTCGAGGTGCCCGCCCCGCTGCCGCCGATGATCAGGATGCGTGCCACGCGCTGCCTCCTCCGGTTCGGGTCCGAGGTAGCGCGTGGCCCCGGGCACGGCAAGCGGCGGCGTGCCTTGGAATCGGCTTGGCCGTGCTATGGTGCGGCAGGGCGGGCCGACGGTGTCCGCCCCACCCCGCAACCCACCGGAGGAAACCCCCGATGACCCGACATTTGGCCCGCGCTTTCGCCCTTGTGCTGGCGCTTGCCCTGCCCGGCGCCGTTCTCGCCGATCCGGCGATGAGCGCCGACAGTGCGAAGGGAAAGATCCTGACGAATGCCGCCGGCATGACGCTTTACACCTTTGCCAAGGACGCAGCCGGGAAATCCGCCTGCAACGGCGGCTGCGCTGCGAACTGGCCGCCGCTCGCGGCCAAATCCGGCGACATGGCGCTGGGTGACTGGACGATCATCACCCGGGACGATGGCACGATGCAGTGGGCCTACAAGGGCGCGCCGCTTTACACCTTCAAGATGGACAAGGCCAAGGGCGACGTGACCGGCGACGGCATGGCGGGCGCCTGGCACCTAGCGCGGCCGTAACGCGCGCCCGCCTGGCTGACCGGCGGGCTGACGGCCTGCCCGCCGATCAGTCACAGAAAGCTCTGCGGGTCGATGTCGATCGCCAGCCGCAGATCGGCGGGCAGTTTCACCTGCCCGACCCAGCGCGCCAGCGCCGCCTGCAACGGCGCGCCCTTGTCCGCCTTGACCAGCAGCCGCACCCGGTGCCGCCCGCGGATGCGCGCGATCGGGGCGGGCGCGGGCCCGAAGACCTGTGCGCCCACCGCGCGCAACGGCCCGTCGCGCCGCGCCAGTTCGGCGCCGAAATCGAACACCGCCTGCACGTCGGGTGACGACAGCACGATGCCCGCCATCCGGCCATAGGGCGGCATCCCCGCCGCCTTGCGCTCGGCGGCCTCGGCGCGCCAGAACCCCTCCTCGTCGCCCGACAGGATCGCGCGGATCACCGGATGCTCCGGCTGGCAGGTCTGCAACAGCGCCAGCCCCGGCTTTTCCGCCCGCCCGGCGCGCCCCGCCACCTGCCGCATGGTCTGGAACGTCCGTTCCGCGGCGCGCAGGTCCGAGCCCTGCAAGCCCAGATCGGCGTCGATCACCCCGACCAGCGTCAGATGCGGAAAGTTGTGCCCCTTGGCCACCAGTTGCGTGCCGATGATGATGTCCGCCGCACCCGCCGCGATGGCCTCGATCTGCTCCTTCAGTGCCCGCGCCGACCCGAACAGGTCGGATGACAGCACCGCCACCCGTGCGGTGGGAAAGACCTTCGCGACCTCTTCTGCCAGCCGTTCGACCCCCGGCCCCACCGGCGCCAGCTTGCCCTCCACCCCGCACGACGGGCACTTGACCGGCATCGGCTTGGTTTCGCCGCACTGATGGCAGACGAGGCGTTTCAGGAACCGGTGTTCCACCATCCGCGCGTCGCAGTGGTCGCAGCCGATCTGGTGGCCGCAGGCGCGGCAGACCGTCACCGGCGCATAGCCGCGGCGGTTGAGGAACAGCAGCGATTGTTCCCCTGCCTGCAAGCGTGCCGCCACCGCCCGTTGCAGCGTGGGCGAGATCCAGCGGTCACTGGCCAGCGTTTCCGCCCGCATGTCGATCGCCCGCATCTCGGGCAATTCCGCCGCGCCGAAACGGGCAGGCAGGTCAAGGCGCGCGTATTTCCCGGCCTCGGCGTTGACCCAGCTTTCGAGCGAGGGCGTCGCCGAAGCCAGCACCACCTGCGCGTGCAGGATCGAGGCCCGCAGCACCGCCATGTCGCGCGCGTTGTAAAGCACGCCGTCCTCTTGCTTGTAGGAGGTGTCGTGTTCCTCATCGACGACGATCAGCCCCAGATCGCGGAACGGCAGGAACAGCGCCGAGCGCGCGCCCACCACCAGTTGCGCCGCGCCTTCCCCTGCCATCCGCCAGACCCGCCGCCGTTCGGTGACGGTGATGCCGGAATGCCATTCGGCCGGGCGCGCGCCAAAGCGATCCTCCACCCGCGCCAGAAACCCCGCCGTCAGCGCGATCTCGGGGATCAGCACCAGCGCCTGGCGCCCCTTGGCAAGGCATTCCGCCACCGCCTCCAGATAGACCTCGGTCTTGCCCGAGCCGGTCACGCCTTTCAGCAGCGTGGTGCCATAGGTGCCCGCGGCCACGCCCGCCCGCAGCACCGCCGCGGCCTTCGCCTGATCGGGCGACAGCACCGCCCCCGCCAGCGTCGGGTCGAGCCGCGGATAGGGCTGATCGCGCGGCGCCGCTTCCTCCGACACCGCGCCCTGCGCCACCAGTCCCTTGACCACCGACGACGTGACCCCGGCAAGATCGGCCAGTTCGCCCAGCGTGAAGGCCAGCCCGCCGTGGTCGCGCAGCACGGCCAGCACGCGGGTGCGCGCATCCGTCATGCGGTCGGGCTCCGCCCCGCCCAGCCGGTAGACGCGCCGCATCGCCGGGCTGTCGCCCAAGCCCGGCGCGCGGGTCGCCAGCCGCAGCATCGCGTGCAGCGGCGTCAGCGTGTAATCGGCGGCGCGGCTCAGGAACAGCCGCATTTCCTCCTGCATCGGCGCCGCGTCCAGCACCCGCGTCACGCCGCGCAGCTTGGCCGCATCAAAGCCGCCCTGCCCCGGCCCCCAGACCACGCCCAGCACCCGGCGCGGGCCCAGCGGCACCTCGACATAGGCGCCCGCGACACAGCCGCCTTCGGGGGCGCGGTAATCCAGCAGACGGTCAAGCGGCTGCGTGGTCAGCACGCCGACCCGCTCGCCCTCGTCAAAATCGCCCGCGTCCGTCATGCCCGATCCTTTGGCCTTCCGAGAGGCCCCACCTTGCGCTAATACATCGCCGACCACAGCCGCAACCGGAAGGGGACGCGCCCATGAAATTCTTCGTCGATACCGCCGACGTCGCCGCCATCGCAGAGCTGCACGCTCTGGGCATGGTGGACGGCGTGACCACGAACCCCTCGCTGATCCTGAAATCCGGCCGCGACATCCGCGAAGTCACCCGGGAAATCTGCAGCATCGTCTCGGGCCCGGTCTCGGCCGAGGTGGTGTCGCTGAAGGCCGACGAGATGATCGCCGAAGGGCGCAGCCTTGTGACCATCGCGCCGAACATCACGGTGAAGGTGCCGCTGACCTGGGACGGGCTGAAAGCCTGCAAGGTGCTGTCGGACGAGGGCCACATGGTCAACGTCACGCTCTGCTTCTCGGCCAACCAGGCGCTGATCGCGGCCAAGGCCGGGGCCACCTTCATTTCGCCCTTCATCGGGCGGCTGGACGATACCAACGTGGACGGGCTCGACCTGATCGCCGACATCCGCACGATCTACGACAACTACAACTTCAAGACCCAGATCCTTGCCGCCTCGATCCGCACCGTGAACCACATCACCGAATGCGCCCGCATCGGCGCCGATGTGATGACCGCCCCGCCGGAGGTGATCCGCAAGCTGGCGAGCCACCCGCTGACCGACGCGGGTCTGGCGCAGTTCATGAAAGACTGGGAAAAGACCGGGCAGAAGATCCTCTGACCTTGACGGCCTGCCCGCCCCGGACCACCTCCGGGGCAGCGCCCCGCCGCGAAAGGATCAGATGATGCACACCCGCCCGCTCGGGCTCACCGGCCCCCAAAGCTCGGCGCTCGGCCTTGGTTGCATGGGCATGTCGGATGCCTATGGCCCCGCCGACCGCACCGAAAGCCTCGCCACGATCCACGCCGCGATGGAGGCCGGGATCACCCTGCTCGACACCGGCGATTTCTACGGCATGGGCCACAACGAGATGCTGATCGCCGAGGCGATCCGGGGGCGGCGCGACCGCGTGCTGCTGTCGGTCAAGTTCGGCGCGCAGCGCGACCCGTCCAACGCCTGGATCGGCTTCGACGCGCGCCCTGCGGCGGTGAAGACCGCGCTGGCCTACACGCTGCGGCGGCTGAACACCGACCATGTCGACATCTACCGCCCGGCCCGCCTTGATCTGCAGGTGCCGATCGAGGACACCATCGGCGCCATCGCCGACATGGTGAAGGCGGGCTATGTGCGCGCCATCGGCCTGTCGGAAGTCGGCCCGGAAACGATCCGCCGCGCCGCCGCCGTGCACCCGATCTGCGACCTGCAGATCGAGTATTCGCTGATCTCGCGCGGGATCGAGGCCGCGATCCTGCCGACCTGCCGCGATCTTGGCATCGGCATCACCGCTTATGGTGTGCTGTCGCGCGGGCTGATCTCGGGGCACTGGACCGGCGCGATGCAGCCCGGCGACCTGCGCGGCAACTACCCCCGCTTCAACGCCGACAACCTGGCGCACAACCTTGCGCTGGTCGAGGCGATCCGCGCCCTCGCCGAGGCCCGCGCCGCCACCGTCGCGCAGGTTGCCATCGCCTGGGTGCTGGCCAAGGGCGCCGACATCGTTCCGCTGATCGGCGCCCGCAGCCGGGTCCGACTGGACGAGGCGCTGGGCGCGCTCGGGCTCGACCTCAGTCCCGGCGAGGTCGCCGCGCTGGAGGCCGCGATCCCGCAGGACGCCGCCGCGGGCCCCCGCTACGCCGCCGCCCAGATGACGCACCTTGACAGCGAACGCGGCTGAACCCGCCAAACGTCTGGTGCCAAGCTCGCATTTTCGTGTATGGTTCGGCGAAACACGTTAGCGAAGCCGCGTCGCTTCGCCCCAAAAGACGAGGCAGGCATGGCTGAGGCGGCAATGATCGACAACGACTTGCGCGACCGGATTCTGGCGGACCCCGAGCGGGTGCTGGACGACCACGATCTGATGCGCGCCCTTGTCGCCGCCAACGAGCGCGCGCTCGGCTCCAACGTGGTCGATCTGCGCGGCATCGCGATGGAACGGCTGGAGGCGCGGCTCGACCGGCTGGAAGACACCCACCGGTCGGTGATTGCCGCGGCCTACGAGAACCTCGCGGGCACCAATCAGATCCATCGCGCCGTGCTCCGGATGCTCGACCCGGTCACGTTCGAGGAATTCCTGACCAACCTTGGCGGCGAGGTCGCGCAGATCCTGCGGCTCGAATCCGTCCGTCTGGTGCTGGAAACCGGCGAAGCCGACAAGGATCCGGTGCTGCGCCGTCTTGGCGACGTGCTGATCACCGCCGCCCCCGGCTTCATCGACAGCTATGTGCAGGCCGGGCGCCGTGGCCCCGCGCGCCCCGTGACGTTGCGCCAGACGCAGCCCTCATCCGACGCGATCTATGGCGAGGCGGCGGGCTGGGTCCGGTCCGAGGCGCTGATGCGGCTCGACTTCGGCACCGGACGGCTGCCGGGCCTCTTGGCCTTCGGCTCGGAAGACCCCCACCATTTCCGCCCCTCGCAGGGCACCGACCTCTTGGCCTTCTTCGCGGGCAGCTTCGAACGGGCCATGCGTCGCTGGCTGGCATGAGCCTCGCGCTCTCGCCCGCCGAACGCGACGCGCTGGAGCAGTGGCTGACCCATCTCGCCGCCCTCAAGGGCCGCGCCGCCAATACCGTCGCCGCCTACCGCCGCGACGTGACCGGCTTTCTGGACTTCCTCGCCCGTCATCATGGCGGCCCGATGGGGCTGGGTGCGCTGGTGGCGCTGGGTCAGCCCGACCTGCGCGCCTGGATGGCGCATGAACGCGGGCGCGGCGTCTCGACCCGCTCGCTGGCACGCGCGCTGTCGGCGGTCAAGACCTTCCTGCGCTGGCTCAGCGACCGTGACGGCGGCGAACCGACCGCGATCCTGGCCGCCCGCAGCCCGAAATACCGCCGCAAACTGCCGCGTCCGCTCACCGAAGACGCCGCCCGCGCGATGCTCGCCGCCGTCGGCGACGACGCGCGCGAAGACTGGATCGCCGTGCGCGACACCGCCGTGCTGACGCTGCTTTACGGCTGCGGGCTGCGCATCTCCGAGGCGCTGGGGCTGACCGGCGCCGCCGCCATGCTGCCCGATACGCTGCGCATCCGCGGCAAGGGCGGCAAGGAACGGCTGGTGCCGGTGCTGCCCGCCGCCCGCGCCGCCGTGGCGGCCTATGTCGCGCGCTGCCCCTTCGACCTCGGCCCCGCCGACGCGCTCTTTCGCGGCGCGCGCGGCGGCCCGCTGTCGCCCCGCCTGATCGCCAGGGCGATGGAGGGCGCGCGGCACCGCCTTGGCCTGCCCGCTACCGCTACGCCGCACGCGATGCGCCATTCGTTCGCCACCCACCTCTTGTCGGCGGGCGGCGACCTGCGCGCCATTCAGGAACTGCTCGGTCACGCCTCGCTTTCCACCACGCAGGCCTATACCGCCGTCGATGCCGCCCGCCTGATGGAGGTTTACGACGCCGCCCACCCCCGCGCGTGACGGGTCGGCCATTGCCAGCCCGCGCGGTTTCGGTCATGAAACCCACATGACAGACAAGCAACGCGCCTTCTCCGTTCACCTGCTCACCGCCACGGGTGCGGTGTTTTCGATGCTGGCCATGCTGGCCGCCGTCGATGGCAAATGGTCGCTGATGTTCCTGTGGTTGGTGGTGGCCTTCATCGTCGATGGCCTCGACGGCCCGCTGGCCCGCAAGTACGACGTCAAGACCTACGCGCCGCAGATCGACGGCGTGCTGCTGGACCTGATCATCGACTACCTGACCTATGTCTTCATCCCGGCCTTCGCGCTGTTCAAATCGGGCCTGCTGCCGGGCTGGACGGGCTGGATCGCGATCTTCGTGATCACCTACGGCAGCGTCGTCTACTTCGCCGACACCCGGATGAAGACCAAGGACAACTCGTTTTCCGGCTTCCCGGCCTGCTGGAACATGGTCGCGGTGGTGATCTTCGCGCTGAAGCCCGATTTCTGGGTCACGCTGGCCGTGGTGGTGATCCTGGCCGCCGCGATGTTCACCCGGCTCAAGTTCATCCACCCGGTCCGCACCGACCGCTGGTATCAGATCTCGCTGCCGGTCGCCGTCGCCTGGACAGTCTTCGCCACCTGGGCCGCCCTGACGAATTTCCAGGCCGGGCTCTTTGCGCACACCGGCCTGCTGCTGACCAGCCTCTACCTCGCCTTCGCCGGCATCGCCCAGCAGATCACGCCCGTGCGCGACTGACCGCGCCCGGCGTCAGATCAGCAACCCCGCCGCCCGTTCGAGCTTCAGCAGCGCCACCTTCGTCTCCACCCCCATCCCGCCGGAAAACCCGCCAAGACCGCTGGCCCCCAGCACCCGGTGGCAGGGGATGAAGATCGGGATCGGATTGGCCCCGCAGGCCTGCCCGATCGCCTGCGCGCTGACGCCCATCTGCCGCGCGATCTCGCCATAGGTGCGGGTGCGGCCAAAGGGAATGGCGCGCAGGATGTCAAGGAACGCGCGCTGGAATTCGCCGCCACCCGGCGCCAGCGGCAGATCGAACGCGGTCAGCCGCCCGGCGAAATAGGCCTCCAGTTGCGCTTTCGCCGTGTCGAGCAGGGCCGACGAATCCTCGCCGCCCCTGCCCCAGCGCAGCCGCACGATCGCCCCGCCGTCCTCCTCGATCGTCACCGGGCCGGTCGGCGTGTCCTGCGTCGCGCGGATCATCGCGGGGTCGCCTTACCCCAGCGCGTCGTTGCAGCGCGCGCAGGTGCCCGCATGGGCGTGGCGGCCCACATCGGGCAGGATCTTCCAGCAGCGCTGGCACTTCCCGCCCTCGGCCGCCTCGAAGACCACGCCCACCCCCGGCACCTCGGGCAGGCGGAACGCCTCTTCCGGCATCGGGTCGGTGGTGATCTGGATGTCGGAGGTGATGCAGAGGTCGGCGAAATCGACCCCGTGCAGCAGATGCGCCACCGTGGCATCCGCCACGTGCACGACCGGCGCCGCCTCCAGACTGGCACCGATCACCTTGGCCGCGCGCTGCACCTCCAGCGCCGCCGTCACCACCCGGCGGACCTGCCGCACCTGCTCCCACTTCGCCGCCAGCCCGGCATCGAGCCAGCCCTCGGGCGTCGCGGGCATGTCGTGCAGGTGCACCGAGTCCTCCGCATCGGGGAAGCGCGACAGCCACACATCCTCCATCGTGAAGACCAGGATCGGGGCGAGCCAGGTCACCAGCCGCTGGAACAGCGCATCCAACACCGTGCGCGCCGCCCGCCGCCGCAGGCTACCCGCCGCATCGCAGTAAAGCGCGTCCTTGCGCACGTCGAAGTAAAGCGTCGACAGGTCCACCGTGCAGAACTGAAAGAGCCGCTGGAACACGCCCTGAAAATCGTAGGCGGCGTAGCCCTTGCGCACCTCGGCATCCAGTTCCGCCAGCCGGTGCAGCACCCAGCGCTCCAGCTCCGGCATCTGCGCCGCGTCCACCCGCTCGGCGTCGTCGAACCCCTTCAGGTTGCCCAGCACGAAACGCAGCGTGTTGCGCAGGCGGCGGTAGCTGTCGGCGGTGCCTTTCAGGATCTCCGGCCCGATGCGCTGGTCCACGGTAAAGTCGGCCTGCGCGACCCAGAGCCGCAGGACATCGGCGCCGTATTGGTCGATGACCTCCTGCGGCCCGACCGTGTTGCCGAGCGACTTGGACATCTTCATGCCCTTCTCGTCCAGCGTGAAGCCATGCGTCAGCACGCCCCGGTAGGGAGCGCGCCCCAGCGTGCCGCAGGCTTGCAGCATCGAGGAATGGAACCAGCCGCGATGCTGGTCGGTGCCCTCCAGATAAAGGTCGGCGATCCCGTCCACCGAGCCATCCGGGCGATCGCGCAGCACGAAGGCGTGGGTGGAGCCAGAGTCGAACCACACATCAAGGATGTCGAAGACTTGCACATAGGCGTCCGGATCATGCAGGCCGCCCAGCACATTCTCCTTGAATCCTTGCACATACCAGACATCCGCGCCGCCTTTCTCGAATGCGGCCACAATCCGGGCGTTGACGGCCGGATCGCGCAGAACGTAATCCGAATCCGTTGGTTGCGTGCCGTTCTTCACAAAACAGGTGAGCGGCACCCCCCAAGCCCTTTGCCGGGATAGCACCCAGTCCGGCCGCGCCTCCATCATCGAATGCAGGCGGTTGCGCCCCGAGACCGGCGTGAACTGCACCAGCTCCTCGATCGAATAAAGCGCGCGGCCCCGGATCGTATCCTTGCCGGTCACGCCGGTCAGCCCGTCCTCCAGGCTGCGGTCGATCGCCACAAACCACTGCGGCGTGTTGCGATAGATCAGCGGCGCCTTGGAGCGCCAGGAATGCGGGTAGGAATGCTTGATCTTGCCCTTCGCCAGCAGCGCGCCCGCATAGGCCAGTTGCTTGATCACCTCGACATTCGCCGGGCCGTCCTTGCCGTCCGGCTGAATGATCGACAGCCCGCCGAACAGCGGCAGATCGGCGCGGAACGACCCGTCGGGTTCCACGTTGTAGGTCATCTTCAGTTCGGGGAACGTGTCGCGGAATTCCAGATAGATCTGGTAGTCGTCGTCGCCGTGGGACGGCGCGGTGTGCACGAACCCGGTCCCGGCATCTTCGGTGACATGATTGCCCGGCAGCATCGGCACGCGGTAGTCCCATTCGCCCTTGGCATCGTCGATGCCGCGGAACGGATGGGCGAGAGTGAGGGCGGAAAGCTCCTCAGAGGTTACGCCGCGCAGCCGGGTGAAACCCTCGACCCTCGCCGCCTTGAACACCGCCTCGGCCAGCGCATCCGCCAGCAGGAGCTTTTCGCCGGGCTTCGCAGTGCTGTTCTCGGCCACGCTACCGACCTCGTAGAGGCCGTAAGCGATGGCGGGGTTGAAGCAGACCGCCCGGTTCTGCGGGATCGTCCAGGGTGTGGTGGTCCAGATCAGGACGCTCGCCCCGGAAAAGTCAGTTCTTTCTGCGGCGGTCACAGATGAATGGTGCCGCCCAGTCTCATCCCGATGCTCTGAGTAGACCGTTTCAACCCTAAACCTTACCCAGATCGTATGGCTGGTATGGTCGTGATACTCGACCTCCGCCTCGGCCAGCGCGGTCTTCTCCACCGGCGACCACATCACGGGCTTGGAGCCCTGATACAATGACCCGTTCATCACGAACTTCAGGAACTCCTCGGCGATCACCGCCTCGGAATGGTAATCCATCGTGCGGTAGGGGTCGGCCCAGTTGCCGGTGACCCCCAGCCGCTTGAACTCGGCGCGCTGGATGTCGATCCAGCCTTCCGCGAACTTGCGGCATTCCTGCCGGAAGGCGACCACGTCCACGTCATCCTTGTTCAGCCCCTTGGCGCGGTACTGTTCCTCGATCTTCCACTCGATCGGCAACCCGTGGCAATCCCAGCCCGGCACATAGCGGGCGTCGCGGCCCATCATCTGCTGGCTGCGCACCACCATGTCCTTCAGCACCTTGTTCAGCGCGTGGCCGATGTGCAGGTGACCGTTGGCATAGGGTGGGCCGTCGTGCAGCGTGAAGGGCACCCGGCCCTGTTTCTGCCGCAGGCGGTCATAGACCCCGATCCGTTCCCAGCGGGCCAGCCACTCGGGCTCGCGCTGCGGCAGGCCCGCGCGCATCGGAAACTCGGTCTCGGGCAGGAAAACGGTATCGCGGTAGTCAGGCGTATCGGCGCACATCGGATGCGGTCCTTCACTCGGATGGGTCTGGCAGGGGCGCGGCAGGGCGCGCGCAGGCGGCATCACCCGGCGGCTGAGCGGCTCAGCGCGCCGGGCCGCTAATTCGACGCGTTGCGACGAGTTCCCGGTCCATGCCGGGCTTATACGCAAGCCCCGCCGCGTGGTCCAGAGCCTGCGGCGCCGCGCCCCGTTGCGCCCGCCCGGCGTCCGCGTCAGGGTCGGCGCTCCAGCGAGGACAGTCCCATGAATGCGATGCCGCCCCGTTTCTTCGTCACGCCCGAGCAGATCGACCGGGTGATGGCCTCGTTCTACCACCGCATCCGCCACCACAGGGTGCTGGGCCCGGTCTTCACCGTCCATGTCGGCACCGATGACGCCCTCTGGCGCGCGCATGAAGACAAGATCGGCCGCTTCTGGAAGAACGCGATCCTGCGCGAGGGCGGTTACGAGGGGCGCCCGATGATGGTGCACCGCGCCGCGATGGACATCCTACCCGAACACTTCCCGCTCTGGCTCGCGCTCTTTGACGACACCGCGCAGGCGATCCTGCCACCCGAGGCCGCGGCCGCCTGGTCGGCGATGGCGCACCGGCTTGGGAACGCCTTCCGCATGGGTGTCGAGGATGCGCGCCGCCCGGCGGGCACGGTGCCACGGTTGGTCTGACCCGCCTCTTTCGGTCCTCAAGTATCCCGGGGTCCGGGGCAGAGCCCCGGGGCCGATCCCCCGCGGATCGGCCGGAGGCTCAGCCGAAGGGATCGACCGGGTAGCCCACGTCGGTGAGGTAAAGCCCCTGCGGCGGGCAGACCGGGCCGCAGGCGGCGCGGTCGCGGGCCTGAAGCGCGGTTTTCACGTCGTCGGGTTGCCAGACCCCGGCGCCGACGCGCTCCAAGGTGCCAACGATGGACCGGACCTGATTGTGCAGAAAGCTGCGGGCGCGCAGGATGAACCGATACTCGGTGCCCTGCGGGGCGGGGTGGGCGGTGATGGAAATCTCGTCCAGCGTCTTGACCGGCGAGGCGGCCTGACACATCGCGGCGCGGAAGGTGGTGAAGTCGTGGTGGCCGATCAGGTGGGCGGCCCCGGCCTGCATCGCGGCCAAATCCAGCGGCAGCATCACCTGCCAGACCCGGCCGCGGTCATGCGTGGCCGGGGCGCGGCGGGCGAGCAGGCGAAAAAGGTAGCGCCGTTCGAGCGCGGAAAACCGGGCGTGGAAGTCGTCGGGCACCCGGGCGGCGGCGAGGATCGCGACGGGGGCGGGCTTCAGGTGCCAGTTCAGCGCCTCGGTCAGCGTGAACGGGCTCCAGTCTTTCGCAAGGTCGCAATGGGCGACCTGTCCGGTGGCGTGAACGCCGGTATCGGTGCGGCCCGCCGCCGCGATGCCGGGCATGGCGGGCTCCAGCCGCCGCAGCGCGGTTTCCACCCTGTCCTGCACGGTGGGCTGGCCGGACTGGCGCTGCCAGCCGTTGAACGGGCCGCCGTCGTAGTCGATTTTCAGCGCGTAGCGGGGCATTGTGCGGGCGTAGCGCGGCGCCGGGGCCTTGGCAAGCGCCGCCCCCTACCGCTGGGGCGCTGCGCTGCCTATCTTGGGGCGGAACAAGGCGGGGCGGGGCGTGGTCATCAGCAGGCTGGCGGACGGGGTGACGCGCGGCGTCGAGGGGGCGCTGGCCTCGGTATCGGGCGCGTTGTTCGAGCCGGTGATCCGGCTTGGCGTCACCGGCCTGTCCCGTGCGGGCAAGACGGTGTTCATCACCTCGCTGGTCGCCAACCTGATGGACCGGGCGCGGATGCCGCAATTGCAGGCGGCGGCGCAGGGGCGGATCCTGTCGGCCTACCTGCAACCGCAGCCCGACGACACCGTGCCGCGCTTTGATTACGAGGCGCATCTGGGCGCGCTGACCGGGCCGCAGCCGCACTGGCCGGACTCGACCCGGGCGGTCAGCGAGTTGCGGCTGTCGCTGCGGGTGCGGCCGGGCGGGTTCTTCGGCGCGCTGACCGGGGTGCGGACGGTGCATCTCGACATCATCGACTATCCGGGCGAGTGGCTCTTGGACCTTGCGCTGATGGACAAGACCTATGCCGACTGGGCCGAGGAAACGCTGACCCGGATCGCCGCGCGGCCCGAGGCGGCGGGGTTCCTGCGTGATGCGGCGGCGGCGGACCCTGCGGCGAAGCTGGAGGAGCCGGTGGCGCAGGCGCTGGCGGCCTCGTTCACCGCTTACCTCACCGCGGCGCGGGCGGCGGGCTATTCCGACTGCACGCCGGGGCGGTTCCTGCTGCCGGGCGAGCTTGCCGGTTCGCCGGTGCTGACCTTCGCGCCGCTGCCAAAGCCCGAGGCGGCGAAGCGGGGCGCGCTCTGGCGCGAGATGGAGCGGCGCTATGACGCCTATCGCCACGCGGTGGTGCGGCCGTTCTTTCGCAGCCATTTCGCCCGGATCGACCGCCAGGTGGTGCTGGTCGATGCGCTGGGCGCGATTCACGCTGGACCGCAGGCGGTGGAAGACATGCGCCGCGCGATGGCGGATATCCTCGGCGCCTTCCGGCCCGGCCGCGCCTCCTGGCTGGCCGACCTGCTGGGGGGCAGGCGGGTGGAACGCATCCTCTTCGCCGCGACCAAGGCCGACCATCTGCACCATTCCCAGCACGGTCGGCTGACCGCGATCATGGAGGCGATGCTGCGCGAGGCCCGCGACCGCGCCGATTTCGCCGGGGCCAAGACCGCGGCGATGTCGATTGCCAGCCTGCGCGCGACGGTGGAGGAGCAGGTGACGCGCGACGGCGCCAGCCTTGACTGTGTGCGGGGGGCGCTGGCCTCGAGCGGCAAGCAGGCCGCGATGTATCCGGGCGAGTTGCCGGAAGACCCCGCCGCGTTGCTGGTGCCCGCCCGGCAGGGCGCGGCGCGCTGGCTTGATGCCGATTTCGCGGTGATGGGCTTCGCGCCCGCGCGGCTGAACCTGAAACCGGGCGAGGGGCCGCCGCACATCCGGCTGGACCGCGCGGCAGAGTTTCTGATCGGAGACCGGCTGGCATGAGCGACGCAAAACGCCCTGTGGTGATCGAGATGGACGACGGCCCCGCCGACCCCGGCGCGGCGCCCCCGGTGCCAGAGGCGACCGGCGCCGCCATGCAGGGCGTGGTGCGGCTGGCATCGCGGCCGCGATCACGGCTGGGCGGCTGGTTCTGGGCGGCGGCCTCGGCGCTCTTTTCGTTCGTGCTGTCGGTGGCGGCGTGGAACTATGTCACCGGCCTTCTGGCCAGCAACCGGGTGCTGGGGCTGATCGCGCTGGTGCTGGTGGTGGTCTTCGTCGCACTGCTGCTGGTCATCGCGCTGCGTGAACTGGCGGCCTTTGCCCGGCTGAACCGGGTCGACGGCATCCGCGCCGAGGCCGAGGCGGCGGCGGGCACCGGCGATCTGAAGGCCGCGCGCCATATCGTGACCCGGATCGAGGCGCTTTATGCCACCCGGCCCGAGTTGCGCTGGGCCCGCGAGCGGCTGGCGGCGCGGCACGGCGAGGTGTTCGACGCCGACGCGCTGATCGCGCTGGCCGAGGCGGAACTGCTGGCCCCGCTCGATCAGGCCGCGCGGCGCGAGATCGAGGCGGCGGCGCGGCAGGTGGCGACCGTCACCGCGCTGGTGCCGCTGGCGCTGGCCGATGTGGTCACCGCGCTGGCCGCCAACCTGCGCATGATCCGCCGCATCGCCGAGCTTTACGGCGGGCGATCCGGTGTGCTGGGCAACTGGCGGCTGACGAAAACGGTGATGACCCATCTGGTGGCGACCGGGGTGGTGGCGGTCGGCGACGACATGATCCATTCGGTGGCGGGGGGCACCGTCCTTTCCAAGCTCTCGCGCCGGTTCGGCGAGGGCGTGGTGAACGGCGCGCTGACCTCGCGCGTTGGCGTCGCCGCGATGGAGGTTTGCCGGCCGCTGCCGTTCCGCGCGCTGCCGCGGCCGAAGGTGTCGAATCTGGTGGCGCGCGGGCTCAAGGGGCTGTTCGGCGACAAGGCCGAAGGCTGACGCCGGGCACCGGGATGGTTTCCGGCAGAAACCGGCGCGGCGCGGGTGGACAAGCCACCGCCGCCGCGCGACGATCCGGGCCATGAAACCGCGCAGCCCCCGCCTTGCCGTCCGCGCGCTGATCCTTGACGGGGATCGGCTGTTGCTGGTCAACGCCTACCCCGGCGGCACCTCCGATCTGTGGTGCGCGCCCGGCGGCGGCGTCCATGCCGGCACCGCGCTGCCCGAAAACCTCGCCCGCGAGGTGATGGAGGAATGCGGCATCGCCATCGCGATCGGCGCGCCCTGTCTGGTGAATGAATTCCACGACCCCGAAACCGGCTTTCATCAAGTCGATGTCTACTTCCGCTGCCGCGCCCTTGGCCCCCTGCCCGAGGACTGGAGCGACCCCGAGGGCGTGGTGACCCAGCGCCGCTTCGTCACCCGCGCCGAACTGGCCGCGCTGCGCTTCAAGCCCGACAGCCTGCCCGAGGCGGCGTGGCCCGACCTTGCCGCCGAAGGCATCCTTTACGACCCGCTGGAGGTGATCGTGCGATGAGCCGCGCCTTTGTGAAAGAGGGCACCGGCGATCTGGACCCGCTGCCCGACCTGCCGCGAAGCCCGCATCCGAACTATGTGACCCCCTCCGGTCTCGCTGATCTGCGCGCGCGGCTCGCCGAGGCGCAGGCCCGGCTGACCGCGCTGCGCGCCCGCCCCGAGCGGCTCGACAAGCTGCCCGAGGCGGCGGCCGAGCGCGACATCCGCTATCTGGAGGCGCGGCTGCGCGGCGCGATCCTGGTCACACCCCCCGAAGCGCCGGCCGAGGTCGCCTTCGCCACCGCCGTCACCGTGGCTGACGAGGACGGTGCCGAAACGGTCTGGCGCATCGTGGGCGAAGACCAAGCCGATGCCACGAAGGGCTGGATCGCGCCGCAATCCCCGCTCGCCCGCGCGCTGATCGGCGCACGGCTGGGCGATACCGTCACCTGGCGCCGCCCCTCGGGCGCGGTAGAACTGGAAATCCTCGCCATAGCCCCTTCGCCATGACCGTGACCATCCGCCCGCTCGACCCCGTGACCGATGCCGCCCGTGTCGATGCCTTCTGGCATGACGCCGCCGATTACATCCGGCTGGAGCGGGACGAAGACCCCCATCCCGGCCTCACCATGGAGTTCTTCACCGATACCCCGCCCGGCTGCGCGCCGGGGTTGAAGTTCGGCCTGTTCGACGGCGCCCGCCTTTGCGGGATCGCCGACCTGGCCTTCGGCTCCCCCGGCCCCGCCGACGCCTATCTTGGCCTGATGATGCTGGCCGCCCACACCCGCGGCCGCGGCTTGGGCACCCGCTTCCTGCGCGCCCTCGAAGCCGAGGCCCGCGCCCGCCGCGCCGCCGCGCTTTACCTCGCCGTGCTCGACGCCAACCCGCGCGGCCGCGCCTTCTGGGAACGCGAGGGCTTCACGCTGCACGAGGCCGACCGCAGCGTCACGTTGGGGCCGAAGACCCAGACCGCCTGCCGGATGGTCAAGCCGCTGGACTGAGCGGCCCGCCCGCAGGTCAGCGTGACCGAACGGGGCGCAACGACATGCCCACCCCGCCCAGCACCAGCAGCGCCGCAGCCGCAAAGCGCCACGATGGCGGCTCGCCGATCACCAGCATTCCGCCCGCCATCGCGATCACCGGCACTGTCAGTTGCGCCACCGCCGCCACCGTCGCGGCGATCCGGGGCAACACCGCATACCACAGCGAATAGCCCAGGCCCGAGGTCACCACCCCCGATAGCACCGCCAGCCCGACGCCCTGCGCGGTGATCCCGTGCATCGCGGGCGAGAACGTCAGCACCAGCAGCGCCAGCGGCGCCGCGAGCAGGAAATTGGCCGCCGTTGTCGCCTGCGGATCAACCGCACCGCGCCCGCACAGCGAATAGACGCCCCAGCCCGCGCCCGCCGCCGCCATCAGTGCGGCGCCGCCGGGCGCAGGCGCGCCCTGCCCACCCGGCCACAACAGCCAGACCAGACCCGAGAAGGCGACCAGGGTTCCGATCCAGCGCCGCGCCGGAACCTGCTCGTGCCGCAGCAAAGCCCCGGTAAACATCGTGATCTGCACCGCGCCGAACAGCAACAGCGCGCCCACTCCGGCGGTGAGGGTGAGATAGGCGAAGGAAAACCCGATCATGTAAAGCGCCAGCGCCGCGACGGCGAGCCCGCGTCGCGGCCCGGTCAGCGGCAGCGACGCCCCCCGCATCCGTGCCAGCGTCACCAGCATCACCGCGCCCGACCCAAGACGCACCGCCGCGAAGGCGGCCGGTCCGATCGCCCCACCCGACAGCGCAAGCCGGTTGAGCACCGAGTTGGCCGCGAAGGCGATCATCGTCAGGGCAACCAGTCCGAACAGACGCATCCGATCCCCCGGTCGTCCAATGCGGCGGGACAGTCGCCACCGCAAGCTCGCGGCGGCGTGATCGTCCCACACTTCCGGCCCCACCGGAAACGGAAAAAGGGGCCCCGTTTCCGGAGCCCCTTCGCTATCGTTCCGGATGGAACGGATGACTTACATCATCCCGTCCATGCCGCCCATGCCGCCCATGCCGCCGCCGCCGCCGGCGCTTTCCTTGGCCGGACGATCGGCGATCATGCACTCGGTGGTGATCAGCAGACCGGCGATCGAGGCCGCATCCTCAAGCGCAGTGCGCACGACCTTGGCCGGGTCGATGACGCCGAACTTGAACATGTCGCCATATTCCTCGGTCTGGGCGTTGAAGCCGAACTTCGGATCGCTCGACTCGCGCACCTTGCCGGCCACGACCGAACCATCGACGCCCGCGTTCTGGGCGATCTGGCGCAGCGGCGCTTCAAGCGCCTTGCGCACGATGATGATGCCCGCGTCCTGGTCCGAGTTCAGGCCTTTCAGCCCGTCAAGCGCCTTGCCGGCCTGGATCAGGGCCACACCGCCGCCAACGACGATGCCTTCCTGAACCGCAGCGCGGGTCGCGTTCAGCGCGTCATCGACGCGGTCCTTGCGCTCTTTCACTTCGATCTCGGTCATGCCGCCGACGCGGATCACGGCAACACCGCCAGCCAGCTTGGCCACGCGCTCTTGCAGCTTTTCCTTGTCGTAGTCCGAGGTGGTGTCCTCGATCTGACCGCGGATCTGGGCCACGCGGGCCTGAATCTCGGCCTTGTCGCCCGCACCGTCGATGATCGTGGTGTTGTCCTTGTTGATCGTGATCTTCTTGGCACGGCCGAGCATGTCGATGCCGACATTCTCCAGCTTCATGCCCAGATCGTCCGAGATCACCTGACCGCCGGTCAGCACCGCGATGTCCTGCAGCATGGCCTTGCGACGATCACCGAAGCCCGGCGCCTTGACGGCGGCGATCTTCAGGCCGCCACGCAGCTTGTTGACCACGAGGGTCGCCAGCGCTTCGCCTTCGACGTCTTCCGAGATGATCAGCAGCGGCTTTTGCGACTGGATCACGGCTTCCAGCAGCGGCACCATCGGCTGCAGCGACGAGAGTTTCTTCTCGTGCAGCAGGATCAGCACATCTTCCAGCTCGACGATCATCTTGTCGGCGTTGGTGACGAAGTAGGGCGACAGGTAGCCGCGGTCGAACTGCATCCCCTCGACCACTTCGGTCTCGGTTTCCAGGCCTTTGTTTTCTTCGACGGTGATGACACCCTCGTTGCCGACCTTCTGCATCGCGTCGGCGATCTGACGGCCGATTTCGGCCTCGCCGTTGGCGGCAATCGAGCCGATCTGGGCGACTTCGGCGCTGTCGGTGACCGGGCGCGAGGCTTTCTTGATCGCTGCGACGACGGCCGCGGTGGCCATGTCGATGCCGCGCTTGAGGTCCATCGGGTTCATGCCGGCCGCGACCGACTTCATGCCCTCTTTGACGATGGCTTGCGCCAGAACGGTGGCGGTGGTGGTGCCGTCGCCCGCTTCGTCATTGGTGCGGGAAGCGACTTCCTTCACCATCTGCGCGCCCATGTTCTCGAAGCGGTCCGACAGTTCCACTTCTTTCGCGACCGTCACACCGTCCTTGGTGATGCGGGGCGCGCCGAACGATTTCTCGATCACGACGTTGCGGCCTTTCGGGCCGAGAGTCACCTTCACCGCATCGGCGAGGATGTTGACGCCACGCAGCATGCGCTCGCGGGCATCGGAATCGAACTTGACGTCCTTGGCAGCCATATTGGTTTGCTCCTGGTAGTCTTGGATTGCAGGGAAAGGTCAGCGCGGGGGCTCAGGCGAGGATGCCGAGCCCCGAGCCGTCAGGCGATGATCCCGAGGATATCGCTTTCCTTCATGATCAGCAGTTCTTTGCCGTCGACGGTGACTTCGGTGCCCGACCACTTGCCGAACAGCACCTTGTCGCCAGCCTTCACGGCCGGGGCGATCAGCTCGCCCGAGTCCTTGCGCGCGCCTTCGCCAACGGCGATGATCTCGCCTTCAGCGGGTTTTTCTTTCGCGGTATCCGGGATGATCAGACCACCCTTGGTCTTCTCTTCGCCTTCCAGGCGACGGACGAGCACGCGATCGTGCAGCGGTATGAAAGCCATCTGTGAACTCCCTCAGGGTTCCGGTTGAAACGGGATTAGCACTCACCGGTGGCGAGTGCCAACGACAGTCATCTAGGCAGCGCCGCGCGACCTGTCAACCGGGTGGCGCGGCGAATTGCGCAGGTTCCGGCGCTTGGCTCTGGCCCGCCGTGCGCCGCCGTGCAAGGCTTCGGCACATCCAGAGGGAACCCATGCTCAGGCTCGCCGTCGCCCTGCTCTGGCTCGCGCTTGCGGGCGCCGCCGCCGCCGCCGCGCCGTCCTGCGGCGGGCGCGACCTCTTGGCCGCGATGACCCCGGCCGCCCGCGCGGCGCTGATCGGCACCGCGCCCTATCCCGAGGGCAACTTCTGGCGCGCCACGCGCGGCGCCACCACCATCGTCGTGGCGGGCACCTATCACCTGAACGACCCGCGATTCGGCCCCGTCACGGCGCAGCTTCAGCCCTATCTCGATCAGGCCGACACGCTGCTGCTCGAAGCCGGCCCGGATGAGGAAAAGCAGCTCAAGGACGATGTCGCCGCCCACCCCGAGCGCATCGTGAACGCCACCGGCCCCACCCTGCCCGAGGCGCTGTCGGCCTCGGAATGGGCGGCGCTGTCGGATGCGCTGCGGCTGCGCGGGATGCCGCCCTTTGTCGCGTCGAAGTTTCAGCCCTGGTATGTCGCGATGCTGCTTGACCTGCCGCCCTGTCCGCTGGCCGCCTCGGCTGCCGACGGGCTCGACGCGCGGCTGACCGTGATGGCGCAGGCCCGGCACATCCCGATCGTGGCGCTGGAGCCCTGGGACACCACCTTCCACCTGTTCACCGGGATGGGGTTCGACACCCAACTGGGCATGTTGCGCATGTCACTGGCGGGCGAGGCCAGCGCCGCCGACCTGAACACCACGCTGACCAACGCCTATTTCGCGGGCCAGCACCGGCTGATCTGGGAATTCGGCCGCCAGAACGCGCTGTCCGCACCGGGCGCCAACCCCGCCGCCTTCGACCAGTTGGAACGCACCCTGCTGACCGACCGCACGCAATCCTGGATGCCCGGCCTGCTGGCCGTCGCCGATGGCCACAGCGTCGTCGTCGCCGTCGGCGCCGCCCATCTTGGCGGGTCGGACGGGTTGCTGAACCTGCTGCACCTCGCCGGGTTTGCCCTGCACCGACTGCCATTCTAGGCGCCGCGGCGGCGTGACAAGCCCAGGCGCCGCGCGCCCGTGACAAGCCACGCCGCACCGCCTATAAGACCGGCGAATTCCTCCACGCGAACGGATCCCGACCCATGATCAAGGTTTTTGGCCACAAATCCCCCGACACCGATTCCACCGGCTCGCCCATCATCTGGGCCTGGTATCTGACCGAGGTGAAGGGCACCCCCGCCACGCCCGTGCTGCTGGGCGAACCCAACACCGAGGCGCTGTTCGTGCTCAAGCACTGGGCCCTCGACAAGCCCGCGATCATCGCGAACGTCGCCGCGGGCGAGCCTTGCGTGATCGTCGACACCAACAACCCCGCCGAACTGCCCGCCGCGATCAACGACGCCAACGTGATCGAGATCATCGACCACCACATGCTGGTCGGCGGCCTCAAGACCCGCACCCCGATCACCATCACCATGCGCCCGCTGGCCTGCACCGCCACCATCCTGCACGACCTGATCGGTGCCGACCTTGGCCGCGCCCCGCGCGGGGTGCTGGGCGCGATGCTGTCGTGCATCCTGTCCGACACGCTGGAATTCCGCTCGCCCACCACCACCCCGCATGACCGCCACGTCGCCGAAAAGCTGGCCAAGACGCTGGGCGTGGAAATCCCCGACCTGGCGGCGGCGATGTTCGAGGCGAAATCCGATGTGTCGGACTTCTCCGATGCCGCACTTCTGCGGATGGACAGCAAGGAATATTCGGTTGCCGGCAAGGAACTGCGCGTCTCGGTGCTGGAAACCACCGCGCCGAAGGTGATCCTGGATCGCAAGGCCAGCCTGATGGCCGCGATGCCCGCCGTTGCGAAAGAGGACGGCGCCGATCAGGTGCTGCTGTTCGTGATCGACATCCTGCGCGAAGAGGCGACGCTGCTGGTGCCGAACGATCTGGTCCGGCAACTGGCCGAGGCGAGCTTTGGCTGCACCGTCACCGGCGACACCGTGGTGCTGCCCGGCGTGATGAGCCGCAAGAAGCAGATCATCCCCGCGCTGAAGCTGTAACCCTGCCGGGGCGCCCGATCGGCGCCCCGTTTCCGCATCGGTCGAACGTCGGTGCAACGTCGGTGTGTTTTCGGTGCTGTTTCGGTAACGCCAAAAAGGGCCCCAAATGACCCGTCTGATCGCCTCGCTGGCCGAGATGTCGCACAGCTACGACGCCATCCTCTGCGACCTCTGGGGCTGCCTGCACAATGGCCACGCGCCCTTCCCCGAGGCCGTCGCGGCCCTGCAAGCGTTCCGCAAGGGCGGTGGCCGGGTCGTGCTGCTGACCAACGCGCCGCGCCCGAACATCAGCGTTATCAGGCACCTGGACCGGATGGGCGTGCCGCATGACGCCTATGATCTGGTCGTCTCGTCCGGCGATGCCACGCAAGAGGCGATGGTGGCCGGTCTGGTCGGCCGCAAGATCTTCCACATCGGCGCCCCGAAGGATGAGAGTTTCTTTACCGAAATGACCGAGAATCCCGGACGGCTCGCCACCATCACCCGCGTGCCGCTCGATCAGGCCACCGGCGTCGTCTGCACGGGCCTCGGTGACGATCTGACCGAAACGCCCGCCGATTATCGGGCGGTGCTGCTGTCCGCGCGGGTGAAGGGATTGACGATGCTCTGTGCCAACCCCGACATCATTGTCGATTATGGTGACAAGCGGTTGTGGTGCGCCGGTGCGCTGGCCCAGGATTATGAGGCGGCAGGGGGCACCGTGCTTTACTTCGGCAAGCCGCATTCGCCTGCCTATGCGCTCGCCCGCCGCCGCCTTGCCGCCCTTGGCTGCAACGCCGCCGACGACCGTCTGCTGGCGATCGGCGACGGCATCGACACCGACATCCGCGGCGGCGTCGCGGAAGGGATCGACACGCTGTTCGTGACCGGCGGCATCGCGGCCACCGAGTTCGGTCCCGACCCCGAGACCCCGGATACCGCCCGCCTCGACGCCTGGCTGACCGCGAAACAGCTTAGCCCGACGGCGGCCATTCCCCGGCTGCGCTGACGGCAAAGCAGGATTATTACGGCTGCGGCAAAGTATCCGCAACATTCTTGCGCAACGATCTTGTGCAAAGGCGCGTCCCCGGTTATGCTGCACTGCAACATGACCGATGGAATCGCCCCGATGTTCGACACCCCCACCGACAACCTGCCGCGCGGCACGATCTGCATCGAAGACCTTGAAATCGGCATGATGCGGCATCTGCAAAAGCAGGTAACCGATCGCGACATCTCGCTTTTCGCCGAAATCTCGACGGACCGGAACCCCGTCCACCTTGATGACGATTACGCCCGCGACACCATCTTCGAGGGCCGCATCGCGCACGGAATGCTGACCGCCGGCCTGATCTCGGCGGTGATCGGCGAGCAACTGCCCGGCCACGGCTCGGTCTACCTTGGCCAAAGCCTCAAGTTCATGGCCCCCGTCCGCCCCGGCGATACCGTGCGGGCCGAGGTGACGGTGCTGACCATCGACCACGGCCGCCGCCGGGTCACCCTTGATTGTCGCTGCCTTGTGGGCGATACGGTCGTGCTGAAGGGCGAGGCGCTGGTGTTGGCGCCCAGCCGGAAATTCGACTGACGGCGGGCCCCCGCGCGGACAGCCTGCCCGGGGGGACGATGCGCGTTCTGACCAGATGGACCGGCCTTGACGGCGCCGAGCGTGGCGCCTCGGTCGCGATGGGCAACTTCGACGGTGTGCACCGCGGCCATCAGGCCGTGATCGACCTTGCCCGCGACCGCGCCCACCGGATCGGCGCGCCGCTTGGCATCGTCACGTTCGAGCCGCACCCGCGCCAGTTCTTCGCCCCCGAGACCCCGCCGTTCCGCCTGATGAACGCCGAAGCACGCGCCCACCGGCTGCAAAAGCTTGGCGTGGAAAGGCTTTACCAGATCGGATTTGACGCCGATCTGGCCGCGATGACGCCCCGCGCCTTCGCGCAGGATGTACTGGCCCGCGGCCTTGGCGTCGCCCATGTCGTCATCGGCGCCGATTTCTGCTTCGGCAAGGGCCGCGCCGGTTCCGCCCCCGACCTTGCCGCCTTCGGGGCCGACCTGGGCTTTGGCGTCACCGTCGCCGACCTCATCGCCGACGCGGGCGCCGAAATCTCGTCCACCGCGATCCGCGCGGCCTTGACCGGTGGCCGCCCGCGCGATGCCGCCCGGATGCTGGGCCACTGGCACCGCATCGAGGGGCCCGTGCTTCACGGCGAAAAGCGTGGCCGCGATCTGGGCTATCCCACGGCGAACATGGATATTTCCGGGCTGCATCCGCCCCGCTTCGGGGTCTACGCGGTCAAGGTTGACGTGCTGACGGGCCCTTACGTCGGCACCTATGATGGCGCCGCCAGCCTTGGCGTGCGGCCGATGTTCGGCGCGAACACGCCCAACCTCGAAACCTTCCTGTTCGACTTCGCGGGCGACCTTTACGGCGCCGACCTCTCGGTCGCGCTGGTCGACTTCCTGCGCCCGGAACTGACGTTCACCGGCCTGCCCGACCTGATCGCGCAGATGGAGGATGACTGCACCCGCGCCCGCGAGATCCTCGCCGCGGTCTGACCCCTTTCCTTTCCCAAGGCCCTCGGCCAGAGTCGCGCGCATGAAAGACCCGAAATCCCGCGACCCGCTGCGCCCGAAGTTCTGGGAGCGCCCGCTGACCAGCCTCAACCCGCGCGAGTGGGAGGCGCTGTGCGACGGCTGCGGCAAGTGCTGCCTGAACAAGCTGGAAGACGAGGAGACCGGCGAGATCGCCTTCACCCGCGTCGCCTGCCGCCTGCTGGACGGCGAAAGCTGCCGCTGCGCGCAGTACGAGATTCGCAAGCAATTCGTGCCCGAATGCGTGGTGCTGACCCCGAAGACCATCGCCAAGGTCGCCTACTGGCTGCCCGTCACCTGCGCCTACAAGCTGCTGCACGAGGGCAAGCCGCTATTCGACTGGCACCCGCTGATCTCGGGCGACCCCGAAAGCGTGCACGCGGCGGGCATGTCGGTGCGCGGCTGGACGGTGCCCGAATTCGAGGTGCCGGAAGAAGACTGGGAAGACTATATCGTCGAGGGGGAAATCTGATGTTCTTTGTCTCCGACAACGCGGCCCCCGTGCCGCCCGAGGTGCTGGCCGCCCTTGCCCGCGCCAACGAGGGCTACGCGATGCCCTATGGCAATGATGCGATCATGGCCGGGGTCCGCGCCCGCATCCGCGAGATCTTCGCGGCACCCGAGGCGGCGGTTTACCTCGTCGCCACCGGCACCACCGCCAATTCGCTGGCGCTGGCACTTTACTGCCCGCCCTGGGCGACCGTCTTCTGCCACCGCGCCGCCCATATCGCCGAGGACGAATGCGGCGCGCCCGAGTTCTACACGGCGGGCGCCAAGCTGACGCTGGTCGATGGCGCCGACGGCAAGATCACGCCCGAGGGGCTGGCGGCCTGCATCGCGGGCACCGCCCTAGGTGGTGTGCACAACGTGCAGCGCGGCATGGTCAGCCTGACCAACATCACCGAAAGGGGCACCGCCTACACCCCCGCCGAGGTGGCGGCACTGACCGCGGTGGCGAAGTCCTTTGGCCTGCCCTGCCACATGGACGGCGCGCGCTTTGCCAATGCGCTGGTCGCCACCGGCGCGACGGCGGCCGAGATGACGTGGCAGGCGGGCATCGACGTGCTGTCGTTCGGCGGCACCAAGAACGGGCTGATGGGGGTCGAGGCGGTGGTGATCTTCGACCCCGCCAAGGCGTGGGAGTTCGAGTTGCGCCGCAAGCGGGCGGGGCACCTCTTTTCCAAGCACCGCTACCTGTCGGCGCAGATGCAGGCCTATCTGGAGGGCGACCTCTGGCTGCGCCTTGCCGACCGGGCCAACAGCGCGGGCCAGCACCTGGCCGAAGGCCTTGCGGCGACGCCGGGCTGTGTGCTGGTGCATCCCCCGGCGGCGAACCTGATGTTCGCCACCCTGCCCCGCGCCGCGCACCGACGCGCGCGGGCCGAGGGTGCCGCCTATTACATCATGTCGCCCGACAGCAGCATGGACGGCCCCGACGACACGCCGCAACTGGCGCGCTTCGTGACAAGCTGGTGCACGACCGAGGCCGACGTGGATCGCTTTCTCGCCCTCATCCGCGGCTGAGAAAGCCGCCCACCGCCGCCGCCACCTGCGCGACATGCGTCACCGGCAGCATGTGCATGGCATCCGGCACCGTGACCCGTTCCGCCATCGGCAGCCGCCGCGCCAGCGCATCCGCGATGGCGGCCACGATCGCGGGCGAGGCGCCGCCGTCGAGGATCAGCACCGGCACCCGCAGCGCCTCCAGCCGACCGGGGGCCAGCAGCCCGCCTGTATCGCCGATCAGGCCCGGCGAGGCGGCCTCGATCAGCCCGATCCGGTCGGTGATGTAATCGCGCTGGCGTTGCGGCAACGCCTCCCACGGCGCCCCGGTGCCCCAGAGCGCGGTGAACAGACGCGCGGCCGCGATCGGCGCGCCCGCCCCCCGTGCGGCATCGACGGGGCCAAGGTCGGCGAGATGCTGCGCGATGGCCCGCGGGCCGGCGGCGGCGAACAGCGTCGGCTCGATCAGCACGAGGCGGCGCACCCGGTCGGGGTGGTTCAGCGCCAGCCGAAGTGCGACGACCGCGCCGAAGGAATGGCCGATCACGTCCACCGTGCCGGGCGGCAGCGCCGCCAGCGCCATCCGTTCAGCCTCGGCCATGATGTCGGTGCCGGGCACCCAGTCGGGCGCGGTGCCGTGGCCGGGCAGGTCGATCGCCGTCAGCGTCAGCAGGTCGGCCAGCGCCGCGCCCAGGCCCGCCCATTCCCCGGCATGCGCCAGCGAGCAGTGCAGCGCCAGCGCCGGGCGGGCGCCGTGGCCGTAGTGCCGCAGGCTCACAGCTTGCCCGACAGGTGCAGGTCGAGATCGTCGAGCCGGTCCTGGCCCCAGAACCGCTCATCCCCGTCGGTGATGTAGAACGGCGCGCCAAAGGCACCCCGGTTCACCGCCTCTTCAAGGTTGCGCACATAGGTCTCGGCGCCCAGCAGCAGCCCGCTGTCGGCCAGCTTCGGGTTGAACCCGGCATGGGCCAGCACATCGCGGATCACCTCGTCGTCGGCGATGTCACGCTCTTCGGCCCAGCAGGCGCGGGTGAAACCATGCACCAGCGCGCCCAGATCGCCGCTGCCGCCCGCCTGAACGGCAGCCTGCGCCGCGATGATGGCATAGGACGAGGGCGCCGAGTTCACCGGAAAGAACGCCGGGGCGAGGTTGATCGGCATCCCCGCCTTGGCTGCCTGCCGCCGCAGTTCCTGAAGGCGGTATTCCTTGCGGCTGTCGTGACGGTCCTTCAGCGCCTGCCCGCCGGTGCGCAGGAACAGCGCCAGAATATCCACCGGCTTGTAGGCGATGCTGGCGCCATGTCGCGTGGCGATCTCCTCAAGCCGCGTCCCGGCAAGGTAGGTATAGGGCGACACGGTCGAGAAAAAGTAATCGATATGGGCCATTCGTGCTGATCCTCCCGTGCTGCGGTTTGCAAGACCGTAGCCGGGTGGTAAGCGGTGTCAACGATCCGAATCCCTCATCTGATCCCGTCCAAGGACCAAGACATGGCCGCCATGAGCGAACCGAAGCTGATTTCCGGCAACGCCAACCGCCCGTTGGCGCAGGCCATCGCGCGGCGAATGTCGATGCACCGGGGCATGTCGGTCGGGCTGGTCGAGGCGCGGGTGGAACGCTTCAACGATCAGGAGATTTTCGTCGAGGTGTTCGAGAACGTCCGCGGCGAGGATATGTTCATCATCCAGTCGACCTCGAACCCGGCCAACGACAACCTGATGGAGCTTCTGATCATGACCGACGCGCTACGCCGGTCTTCGGCGGCGCGCATCACCGCCGTGATCCCCTACTTCGGTTACGCAAGGCAGGACCGCCGCACCAAGGCGCGCACTCCGATCAGCGCCAAGCTGGTGGCGAACCTGATCACCCAGGCGGGGATCGAACGGGTGCTGACGCTGGATCTGCACGCCGCGCAGATTCAGGGCTTCTTCGACATTCCGGTGGACAACCTCTATGCCGCCCCGGTGTTCGCGCTGGATATCGAACATCACTTCAAGGGTCAGTTGCAGGGCGTCACCGTGGTCTCGCCCGACGTCGGCGGCGTGGCACGCGCCCGCGATCTGGCGCAGCGCATCGGCTGCAACCTCGCCATCGTCGACAAGCGCCGGGTGAAGCCGGGCGAGGTGGCGGAAATGACGGTGATCGGCGACGTGACCGGCCAGACCTGCATCATCGTCGACGACATGGTCGACACCGGCGGCACGCTGGTGAAGGCGGCCGACGTGCTGCTGGAAAGCGGCGCGAAAGAGGTTCACGCCTACATCACCCACGGCGTCCTGTCGGGCCCGGCGGTGGACCGGGTCAGCGTCTCCAATCTGAAAAGCCTTGTCATCACCGATTCGATCGAGCCGACCGAAGCGGTGAAGAAAGCCGCCAACATCCGCATCGTGCCGACCGCCCCGATGTTCGCGCAGGCGATCCTGAACATCTGGAACGGCACCTCGGTGTCGTCGCTGTTCGAGGTGGATACGCTGGTGCCGATCTACGAAGGCATGTATTCGCGGCCCTGAAGCGGCGTCAGTAAAGCTGCCAGTCGTCCTCGTCCGGCAGCTCGCCAAAAGCGGTCCAGTCGGCGCGGATGCGCGCCACGCGGGTGTCGCCCCAGGTCCGGAACACGATCCGGAAGCCTGCGGGCGTGATGTCCTCGGCCTTGATGTCGGCGCGCTGGTTGGTCTTCTGGTCCAGATCCCACATCGAGATGCCGACCAGCACCGCAGGTTCGCTGCGGAAGGGCTGGGCAAAGTGCACCGGCAGGCGGCATTCGCGCGGCCCGGTGCCCGACCACATCACCCCGCCATCGGCAAAATCCGAGAACAGGAGCAGCGAGCCCTGGTCGATTCCGATATTCTGGCCGCGCAGACGGATCATGCCTTCCCCTTCAATGCTCCAGCCTGGACCACAATACCGGCAAAAGTGGGGTATCAACATGGAAAAGGCCCCGGACTCCGGGGCCAGTCCACACGCGCGTCAGCACCGATCAGACCGCCACGGTTCCACGCAGCATCTCGATGTCGTGGACAAGCTTCAGCGCCGCGTCGCGGTCCTCGGGCAGGGCCGTGGCCGCAAGGCTGCGCGCCTCGTCCAGCATGGAGTCGATGATCGTGCCGGTGGCTTCCTCGATCGGAACCGCCCGCTCGGCCAGAACGGCGACGCCATCCGCCGTGATCTCGGCGAACCCGCCCGAGACCACGAAGGATTTGAGCCCGTCCGTCCCGGTCGCGCGCAGCACGCCCGGACGCAGCGAGGTGATCAGCGGCGCATGGCCCTCCATCGCCGTCAGGTCGCCGTCGGCGCCCGGAATCTGCACCTCGGTGGCCGCAAAGGAAGCCAGCTTCCGTTCCGGTGTGACAAGGTCGAACTGCATCGTGTTGGCCATGTTAGCCTCCTCAGGCCGCAGCCGCGGCCAGGCGCTCGGCTTTCGCGATCACTTCCTCGATCCCGCCAACCATGTAGAACGCGGCTTCCGGCAGATGGTCGTATTCACCGGCCACCACCGCCTTGAACGACTTGATGGTTTCTTCCAGCGGAACCTGCTTGCCGTCGGCGCCGGTGAAGATTTTCGCCACGTCGAACGGCTGGCTCAGGAACCGCTGAATCTTCCGGGCGCGGGCCACGGTCAGCTTGTCCTCTTCCGACAACTCGTCCATCCCGAGGATGGCGATGATGTCCTGCAACGACTTGTAGCGTTGCAGGATGCTCTGCACCGACCGCGCCACGTCATAGTGCTCCTGCCCCACCACCAGCGGGTCCATCAGGCGCGAGGTCGAGTCGAGTGGGTCCACGGCCGGGTAGATGCCCAGTTCCGAGATCGCGCGGCTGAGGTTGGTGGTGGCGTCAAGGTGCGCGAACGAGGTCGCGGGCGCCGGGTCGGTCAGGTCGTCAGCCGGCACATAGATCGCCTGCACCGAGGTGATCGACCCCGCCTTGGTCGAGGTGATGCGTTCCTGCAGCGCGCCCATGTCGGTCGCCAGCGTCGGCTGGTAGCCCACGGCGGAGGGGATGCGGCCCAACAGCGCCGACACTTCCGAACCGGCCTGGGTGAAGCGGAAGATGTTGTCGACGAAGAACAGCACGTCGGTGCCCGACTGGTCGCGGAACTGCTCGGCCAGCGTCAGGCCCGACAGCGCGACGCGCATCCGCGCTCCCGGCGGTTCGTTCATCTGGCCGTAGACAAGGGCCACTTTCGACTCGGTCAGGTTATCGACCTTGATGACCCCCGATTCCATCATCTCGTGGTAAAGGTCGTTGCCTTCCCGCGTCCGCTCGCCCACCCCGGCAAACACCGAGTAGCCCGAGTGCACCTTGGCGATGTTGTTGATCAGTTCCATGATCAGAACCGTCTTGCCCACCCCGGCGCCGCCGAACAGGCCGATCTTGCCGCCCTTGGAATAGGGCGCCAGCAGGTCGATCACCTTGATCCCGGTGACGAGGATTTCCGAGCTTGTCGATTGTTCCGCGAAGGTCGGCGCCGGACGGTGGATCGAGCGGTATTCGGTCGCGTTGACCGGACCCTTTTCGTCCACCGGCTCGCCGATGACGTTCAGGATGCGCCCCAGCGTCGCATCGCCGACGGGCACCATGATCGGGCTGCCGGTATCGGTCACCGGCTCGCCGCGCACCAGACCCTCGGTCGCGTCCATGGCGATGGCGCGCACGGTGTTTTCGCCAAGGTGCTGCGCCACTTCGAGCACCAGACGCTTGCCGTTGTTCAGGGTTTCGAGGGCGTTCAGAATCGCGGGAAGCTCGTCCCCGAACTGAACGTCCACAACGGCGCCGATCACCTGGGTGATCTTACCGACGGCTTTCTCTTGTGCCATGTCGTTATCTCCGGTTCGTCAGAGCGCCTCGGCGCCCGAAATGATTTCGATAAGCTCTTTGGTGATCGCGGCTTGGCGCGAGCGGTTGTAGACGATCGTCAGACGGTCGATCATGTCCCCCGCGTTCCGCGTCGCGTTGTCCATCGCGCTCATCCGCGCGCCCTGTTCCGAGGCGCCGTTTTCCAGCAGCGCGGTGAAAAGCTGCGTCGCCACGCCGCGCGGCAACAGGTCGGCAAGGATGCCCTCTTCCGACGGCTCGTAGTCGTAGAGGCTCGACGCCTTCGCTTCGCCCTCGAACTTGGCCGGGATGATCTGCTGCGCGGTCGGAATCTGGCTGATCACCGACTGGAAGCGGTTGAAGAAGATCGTCGCCACGTCGAACTCGCCGCCGTCGAACCGCGACAGGATGTCCTTGGCGATGCCCTGCGCGTTGACGTAGCCCACTCGCTTGACGTCGGCCATGTCGACATGGCCGATCATGTACTGGCCATAGTCGCGGCGCAGTTGTTCGCGCCCCTTCTTGCCGACGGTGAGGATCTTCACCGTCTTGCCGCGGCTGAGCAGCGACATCGCATGGGCGCGCGCCAGCCGCACGATGGTCGAGTTGAAGCCGCCGCAAAGGCCCCGCTCCGACGTCATGACGACCAGCAGATGCACCTTGTCGGCGCCGGTGCCCGCCAGCAGACGCGGCGCGCTGGCCGAACTGCCGACCGACGCCGCCAGCCCCGCCATCACCGCGATCATCCGCTCGGCATAGGGCCGGGCGGCAACGGCGGCATCCTGTGCGCGGCGCAGTTTCGCCGCGGCGACCATCTGCATCGCCTTGGTGATCTTCCGCGTGTTCTTCACGCTTCCGATCCGGTTCTTCAAGTCCTTGAGGCTCGGCATCTAGGTCTCTCCCGTGCCCATCGCTCAGGCGAAGTCTTTGGCGAACTCGTCCAGTGCGGCGCGGATCGACTTTTCGAGATCGCCCGCCACCTTGCGGTCGTTCACGGTGATGTCGGTCAGCAGCGCCTTGTGGTTGGTGCGCAGGTGTTTGAGCAGTTCCGCCTCGTAGCGGGCGACCTGTTTCACCGGCACCGAGTCCAGATACCCCTTGGTGCCCGCGAAGATCACGCAGACAATCTCGGCGTTGGTCAGCGGCGAATACTGCGCCTGCTTCATCAACTCGGTCAGCCGCGCACCGCGGTTCAGCAGTTTCTGCGTCGAGGCGTCGAGGTCGGAACCGAACTGGGCGAAGGCCGCCATTTCGCGGTACTGCGCCAGTTCCAGCTTCACCGGACCCGCGACCGACTTCATCGCCGAGGTCTGGGCTGACGAACCGACGCGCGACACCGACAGACCGGTGTTCACGGCCGGGCGGACGCCCTGGTAGAACAGTTCGGTTTCCAGGAAGATCTGGCCGTCGGTGATCGAGATCACGTTCGTCGGAATGAAGGCCGACACGTCGCCGCCCTGCGTTTCGATGATCGGCAGCGCCGTCAGCGAGCCCGAGCCGAAATCCTCGTTCAGCTTGGCCGAGCGTTCCAGCAGGCGGGAGTGCAGGTAGAACACGTCGCCCGGATAGGCTTCACGCCCCGGCGGACGGCGCAGCAGCAGCGACATCTGGCGGTAGGCAACGGCCTGCTTGGACAGGTCATCATAGATGATCAGCGCATGGCGGCCGTTGTCGCGGAAGAACTCCGCGATCGCGGTGGCCGAGTAGGGCGCCAGGAACTGCATCGGCGCCGGGTCCGACGCAGTCGCGGCCACGATGATCGTGTAGGCGATGGCACCGGTCTCTTCGAGCTTCTTCACCAGCTGCGCCACGGTCGAGCGTTTCTGCCCGATCGCAACGTAGACGCAGTAAAGCTTCTTGCTCTCGTCGTCGCCCGCCGCTTCGTTGTAGCTTTTCTGGTTCAGGATGGTGTCGAGCGCGATGGCGGTCTTGCCGGTCTGGCGGTCGCCGATGATCAGCTCGCGCTGGCCACGGCCGATCGGGATCATCGCGTCGACCGACTTCAGGCCGGTCGCCATCGGCTCATGCACACCCTTGCGCGGGATGATGCCCGGCGCCTTCACGTCGGCCACCCGACGCTCGGTGGTGCCCAGCGGGCCCTTGCCGTCGATCGGGTTGCCCAGACCATCGACCACGCGGCCCAGCAGGGCGTCGCCCACCGGCACGTCCACGATCGACTTGGTGCGCTTGACGGTGTCGCCTTCCTTGATGGTGCGGTCTTCGCCGAAGATCACGATGCCGACGTTGTCAACCTCGAGGTTCAGCGCCATGCCGCGGATGCCGCCCGGAAACTCGACCATCTCGCCGGCCTGCACATTGTCGAGGCCATAGACGCGGGCAATCCCGTCACCAACCGACAACACGCGACCGACCTCGGCAACTTCAGCCTCCTGGCCGAAGTTCTTGATCTGCTCTTTGAGGATCGCGGAGATCTCAGCAGCTTGGATACCCATTTATCCGACCTCTTTCATTGCATTCTGGAGGGCGTCGAGCTTCGAGCGGATCGACGTGTCGATCATCTTCGAGCCGACCTTGACCACGAGGCCGCCGATCAGCGTGGCATCGACGGCGGTTTTCAGTTTGACGTCCTTGCCGATCCGCGCCTTGAGGGCGGCGGACAGCTTGTCGGCCTGCGTTTTCGTCAGGGCACTGGCGGCGGTCACTTCGGCCGTCACCTCGCCCTTTTCGTCGGCGATCCTTGCCTGAAGCTGCGCCACAAGCTGCGGCAGCACGAACAGGCGGCGCTTGGCGGCCATCAGCCCGAGCGTATGCGCGACAAGGGCCGAAAGCCCCATCTTCGCCGCCAGTGCCGCGACCGCACCCGACTGTTCCTCGCGCGAGAAGATCGGCGAACTGATCACGGTGCGCAGATCGGCGCTTTCGGCGAGGGCGGCGCCCAGCGCCTCCACATCCTGTTCAAGCGTCGGCAGCACCTTGTCTTCGCGGGCCAGTTCGAAAACGGCCGTGGCGTAGCGTGCGGCGATGCCGGAAGAGATCGAAGCTGGTTCGGACACGTCCACCCTTCCGCTGTTCGGGGCCCGTTTCGCGCGTTTCCGCGTCGGACAGAGGCCACCCATGACGCGCGCATCGTGCACGCACCCTTTGAAATCCGGCGTGGGTTTAGCAGAGGACTTCCCCCCTCGCAACCGTCTTGCTCACGATCTGGTGAGGCTCTGTGCAAGCGATATCAATGGGTTGGGAGATCGTCACAAAACTGCGACCCTTTGCGCAGTTGGATCGGCGAAAGAATCCACCGCGCTGCGCATCCGCCCCGCGCGATCGGGCCTGAATCAGCCCTGACTCACGCCGGTTCGACCCCTGGCCCCGGCAGCCCTTCCAGCACCTTCAGCGGCAGCCGCACCACATCCCTGATGCCGGGGCGCAGCGGGGCGTGAACCTGCTTGGACGCCTCGACCATCAGCACGCCACCCGCCAGCCAGGGCGCATAGCGCCCGGCGCGTTCCCAATAGGGCGCGGTGCGCAGCCAGAACCGCTTGCGCGATGGCGGCGCATACAGCGCCGAGGCGGTGCGTTCCGGGGTAAAGGCGTGCTTGCGCAACTGCGCCTCCAGTTGGCCCAGCGAATAGGGGTGGCCGTGCCCGAACGGCGTGACATCGCGCCGCGCCCACAGGCCGGTCCGCGACGGCACGATGAAAATCACCCGCCCGCCGGGGCCCAGCACCCGCCAGCATTCATCCAGCAGCGCCGCCGGATGGTCCGAGGTTTCCAGCCCGTGCAGCAGCACCAGCTTGTCAACCATGCCGGTCGGAATCGGCCACTGGGTTTCCTCGGTCAGCACGCTGGTGTTCGGCATCCCCGCAGGCCAGGGCATCACCCCCTGCGGCGCGGGCATCAGCCCGATCACCCGGCGCGCATCGGCCAGATAGGGCCGCAGCAACGGCACCGCGAAACCGAAGCCCACCACCGTCTGCCCCTTGGCCTCGGGCCAAAGCGTGACAAGCTGATCGCGCACGGCCTTCTGCGCGGCCCGGCCAAGGCCGGTCCGGTAGTAGAAGTTGCGCAGGTCCAGCACGTCGAGGTGCATTCACTTCACCCTTGTCCGCATGTGCCCGCCCGGGCGACAGTCATCCGGTAGCATACCCAAGCCGATCGGAAACGCCATGCCGCTTGAAATCGTCACCGTCCCCTGCCTGAAGGACAATTACGCCTATCTCGTGAACGGCCCCGACGGGACTTGCCTGATCGACGCACCCGAAGCCGGCCCGATCATCGCCGCGCTCGAAAGCCGGGGCTGGAAACTGGACTCCATCCTGATCACCCATCACCACCACGACCATGTCGGCGGGGTCGAGGAACTTCGCGCGAGATACGGCTGCACCGTCATCGGGCCAAAGGCCGAAGCGGACAAACTGCCCAGGCTCGACCGCGCGCTCGCCGATGGCGACACGGTCGGCACCGGCGCCGCCCTTGCCGTCGCGCTGGCGGTGCCGGGCCACACGCTCGGCCACCTGGCCTATCACTTCCCCGACGCGGGCGTCGTCTTCACCGCCGACAGCCTGATGGCGCTTGGCTGCGGGCGCATCTTCGAGGGCCCCGCCCCGATGATGTGGGCCAGCCTGCAACGCCTCGCCGCCCTGCCGCCGGAAACGCGGGTCTACTCGGGCCACGAATACACGACGGGCAACGCGAAATTCGCCCTGACCATTGAACCCGGCAACGCGGCGCTTATCTCTCGATGCAACCGGGTGGCCGCGTCCAGAGCGAAGGGCGAGCCGACCGTGCCCAGCCTGCTTTCCGAAGAACTGGCGACCAATCCGTTCCTGCGCGCAGCGCGGCCCGACGTGAAGGCCGCGGTCGGCATGACCGGCGCAAGCGATGCTGAAAGTTTCGCCGAAATCCGGCGGCGCAAGGACGCGTTCTGACCGCCCCGAACCGCAAGGCGCTTGAACTGGGGGTTTCCGATCACATTTTCATCGAACGGTGATTATTCGGCGCCCCCACAGAAAAAACCCTTGAAGCGGGGCGAATAACACCGAACTTTAAACGTATGAGGCCAGGGTGGGAACGGGCGCTCAACCCCCTTCCGACCCGCAGGATAGGAGCACACAAAGTGCCGTCTTTTTCGAACACCCTCGAGCAAGCCATCCACGGCGCCCTGGCGCTTGCCAATGCCCGCCGCCACGAACTCGCCACGCTGGAACACCTCCTGCTGGCGCTGATCGACGAACCCGAAGCGGCCAAGGTGATGCGCGCCTGCAGTGTCGATCTTGACACCCTGCGCCGCACCCTCGTCGATTTCATCGACGACGACCTCTCGACCCTTGTCACCGATGTCGAAGGGTCCGAAGCCGTGCCCACCGCGGCCTTCCAGCGCGTGATCCAGCGCGCGGCGATCCATGTGCAGTCCTCGGGCCGCACCGAAGTGACCGGCGCCAACGTGCTGGTGGCGATCTTCGCGGAACGCGAGTCGAACGCGGCCTATTTCCTGCAGGAGCAGGACATGACCCGCTACGACGCCGTCAACTTCATCGCGCATGGCGTGGCGAAAGACCCGTCGTTCGGCGAAACGCGGCCCGTCACCGGCGCGACCGAGCATCAGGAAACCCCCAAGGCCGAAGCGGGCGAAGCAAAGGAGTCGGCGTTGTCGAAGTACTGCGTCGACCTCAACACCAAGGCCCGCAAGGGTGACGTCGATCCCCTCATCGGCCGCGAGGCCGAGGTGGAACGCTGCATCCAGGTGCTCTGCCGCCGCCGCAAGAACAACCCGCTGCTGGTCGGCGATCCGGGCGTCGGCAAGACCGCCATCGCGGAAGGCCTTGCCTGGAAGATCGTCAAGGGCGAAACGCCCGAGATTCTGGCCCATGCCACCATCTTCTCGCTCGACATGGGCGCGCTGCTGGCCGGCACCCGCTACCGCGGCGACTTCGAGGAACGCCTGAAAGCCGTGGTCAAGGAAATGGAGGATCACCCTGACGCGATCCTGTTCATCGACGAGATTCACACCGTCATTGGTGCCGGTGCGACCTCCGGCGGCGCGATGGACGCCTCCAACCTGCTGAAGCCCGCGCTTCAGGGCGGCAAGTTGCGCTGCATGGGTTCGACCACCTACAAGGAGTTCCGCCAGCACTTCGAAAAGGACCGCGCGCTGGCCCGCCGGTTCCAGAAGATCGACGTGAACGAACCCTCGGTCGAGGATTCGATCAAGATCCTGATGGGCCTGAAGCCCTACTTCGAAGAGCATCACGACATCCGCTACACGCAGGACGCGATCAAGGCCGCGGTCGAACTGGCCGCGCGCTACATCCATGACCGCAAGCTGCCCGACAAGGCGATCGACGTGATCGACGAAGCGGGCGCGGCCCAGCACCTGTTGACCGAGTCCAAACGCCGCAAGACCATCGGCGCGAAGGAGATCGAGGCCGTGGTGGCCAAGATCGCCCGCATTCCGCCCAAGAGCGTCTCGAAAGACGATGCCGAAGTGCTGCGTGACCTCGAAAAGGGTCTCAAGCGTGTGGTCTTCGGCCAGGACAAGGCGATCGAGGCGCTGTCGTCGGCGATCAAACTCGCTCGCGCCGGTCTGCGCGAGCCGGAAAAACCGATCGGCAACTACCTCTTCGCGGGCCCGACCGGCGTCGGCAAGACCGAGGTGGCGAAACAGCTCGCCTCCTCGCTCGGGGTGGAACTGCTGCGCTTCGACATGTCGGAGTTCATGGAGAAACACTCGGTGTCGCGTCTCATCGGCGCGCCTCCGGGCTATGTCGGCTTCGATCAGGGCGGGATGCTCACCGATGGCGTCGATCAGCACCCGCATTGCGTGCTGCTGCTCGATGAAATGGAAAAGGCCCACCCCGATGTCTACAACATCCTGCTGCAGGTGATGGACCACGGCAAACTGACCGACCACAACGGCCGGACGGTTGATTTCCGCAACGTGATCCTGATCATGACCTCCAACGCCGGCGCGATGGAAATGGCGAAATCCGCCATCGGCTTCGGCCGCGAACGCCGCACCGGCGAGGATACGGCGGCGGTGGAACGCACCTTCACGCCCGAGTTCCGCAACCGTCTGGACGCGGTGATCAACTTCGCGCCGCTGCCGCGCGAGGTGATCCTGCAAGTGGTCGAGAAGTTCGTGCTTCAGCTTGAGGCGCAACTGATCGACCGCCACGTCCACATCGAGCTGACGCCCGAAGCGGCGGCCTGGCTGGGCGACAAGGGCTATGATGACAAGATGGGCGCCCGCCCGCTGGGTCGGGTGATCCAGGAACACATCAAGAAGCCGTTGGCCGAGGAACTGCTGTTCGGCAAGCTGATGAAGGGCGGCCTGGTCCGCGTCGGTGTCAAGGACGATGCCATCGACATCCAGATCGAGGAACCCGCCCGCCCGCGCCTGACCGGCCAGAAACCGCCGCTGCTGACCGCCGAGTAGCTCGGCCGAACCAGACCCGACAGCCCCCGCGCGCGCCGGCCCGCGGGGGCTTTCATTTGTCCGCCAGCGCAGCCCGGCGCCGCCTCCCCTGCCCTCATTCGCCTTGGCCCAAGTATCCTCCGGGGTGAGGCGCGAAAGCGCCCAGGGGGCAGACAGCCCCCTCTCGAATTTTCGCCGAAAATTCGCTCCCAGCCGTTGGAAAACGGTGCCAACGTCGGTGCGGAATCGGTGCAAAATCGGTGTGGTTTCGGTGCCCCGATTTCGCTGCGTTGACAATGGCTTAACCTCGAATCGGCCCGGCCGTCACTTCTCGGTCAGCTTCAGCTCGATCCGCCGGTTCTGCGCCCGTGCCTCGGGGGTATCGCCGGTCGCCACCGGCTGGAACTCGCCAAACCCGGTGGCGGCCAGGCGCGAGGCCGGGAAGCCCTGGCTGACCATGAAGCGCACCACCGACAGCGCCCGCGCCTGGCTCAGTTCCCAGTTGTCCTTGAACTGCCCTGTGCCGCTCAACGGGGTCGAGTCGGTGAACCCGTTCACCTGCAGGATCCAGTTGATGTCGGTCGGCATCTGCGCCGCAACATCCTGCAGGATCGACGCGACCTTGGCGATCTGCTGCTTGCCCGCGTCCGAAAGGTCCGCCGAACCCGGCTCGAACAGCACCTCGGACGAGAATACGAAGCGGTCGCCCACCACCTTCACCCCGTCGCGCCCCGCCAGCACCTGACTGACCTTGCCGAAAAACTCCGACCGGTAGCCCGCAAGCTGCTTGTTCTGCGCTTCCAGGCGCTTGCGCTCGGCCTCTTCCAGATCGGCGCGGCGGCGCTGTTCATCGGCCAGTTGCGCCAGCGCCTGATTGAGCTGGCTTCCAAGCGATTGAATCTGCACCGAATTTTCGCTGTCCTTCGCGGCCGAGGAATCCAGAACGCCCTGCAGGTTTGCCAATTGCGCGCGCATCGCCGCGATCTGCTGGTTCAACAGCGCGACCTGCCGCGCACTATCGGCCGATTTCTTCTGCTCGTCGGTCAGCGTCTGCTGCGCCACCGCCAGCAGGGCCGCGTTCTTCTGCGCCTCGGTGATCTGGCTCTGGCTGGCAGCCTCGGCCACCGCCTTGGCGTTCTGCGCCGCGGCCAGCAGGGTCAGCGTATCCTCGGCCCGCTTGCGCTGTTCTTCCAGCGCCAGCGTCATCGCGGTCAATTCGTCCTGCGAGTCCTTCAGCTTCTGGCGCAGCGCCTCGGCCGCGGCGGCGTCGGCCAGCCGCTGCTTTTCCTGATCGCTCAGCTCCGCCTGCGCCCCCGCCAGTTGTTGCTTCAGCGCCACGGCGGCGGCCTGTTCGGCCAGCCGCGCCTTCTCGGCCTCGCTCAGATTGGATTGCAGCGCCGTCACCTGCTGACCCAGATCGGCAGTCGCCGCCTTGTTCGCGTCCAGCGCCTTCAGCACATCGGCCAGCGCGGTCTGGCTGTCGCTGACCCTGGTGTGCAGATCGGCGATCAGCGCGTCCAGCGCCGCGCGCCGTGCCGCGGCCAGCCGCGCCGCCTCGGCTTGCGCGTCGATCTCGCTGCGCGCCTTGGCCACGGCCAGTTGCAGCGCGTCTTGCTCGGTCTGCAACGTGTCGCGCGCGGTCGTCAGGTCGCTGACCTGCTGGCCCAACTGCGCCATCTGCCCCTTCGCAGCGTCGCGGTCAGCCAGCAGGCTGGCCACCTGCTGCTCGAAGCTGGTGATCCTGGCCTGAGCGGCGGAAAGATCGCCTTCGCGCGCGGAAAGCTGGGTGTTCAGCGTCGCGATCAACGCGCTTTGCTGGTCGGCTTTCGCCTTCGCGCTGTCCAGTTGACCGGTCAGCTGGCCGACCTGGTCCTTCAGCTTGGCCGCATCGGTGCGCGCCAGCCCCAGCGCGTCGGCAAGGCTTTGCACCTGCTGGCTCAGCGCATCCAGTTCGGTGTTTTGCGTCGTGATGGTGGTGCGCAGAACGAACTGCACGATCAGGAAGATCGTCACCACGAACATCAGCACCAGCAGCAGCGAGCTCATCGCGTCGACAAAGCCGGGCCAGATCGGCGCGTCGCTGCGGCTGCCGCGGCGGGACAGGCCCATGCCCTAGCCCCGTCCGATCGGCGGCACGGTGCCGCGCGACAACTGCCGGATCGCCGCCGTCAGCGCCGCCAGATCGCCGCGCAGGTCGGTCATGCTTTCCTGCCGCCCGGCCGAGATTTCCTCAAGGATTCGCAGCAGTTGCACGTCGATGGACCGCAGCCGCATCCGGCTTTCGGCGTCGACATGTTCGGCCCCGCCTGCATCCTCGCGCCCGTGCTGGGCCGTCAGCGCGCGTTCCTGCACCTTTGCCGCGCGGTCCTGCGCCTCGGCGGTGCGGTCCAGCGCCTCGGCCACCCGGTCCTGCCGGAAGATCGCGCGTTCCATCGTCTCGATCATGCGATCCTGCGCGATGGCGCTGCGGTCCTGCGCCTCGGCCAGCCGCGACAGCGCGGTGCCGGTGCCCGCCACGCCCTCCAGCCGCACCGTCACGCGGCCGACCGCCTCGATCAACGCGCCCAGCCGCTGCTCGACCGAAACCCGGCCCGCTTCGGACTGGGTGAACAGAAGCTGGATGGACTCGATCTGCTCGGCCATGTGGTCCAGCACGCCGACCACCACACCCTGATCGAACCCGCTTTCGCCATCCGCGCTGGCAAAGCCGATGCGCGTGATGCTCGACAGCCATTCCTCCAACTCGCGGTAGAACCGGTTCTGGCCGTGGCTGGCGAACAGTTCCAGCAGCCCCAGCACCAGTGATCCGAACAGGCCCAGCAGCGAGGACGAAAACGCCATCCCCATGCCGCCAAGCTGCGACTGCAAGCCGCCCATCAGCTTTTCAAACACCTGCGTCGCCGTCTCGCCCTCCTTGGGCGCCAGCGAGCGGATGGTTTCGACCACGGCGGGAACCGTCGTGGCCAGCCCCCAGAAGGTGCCAAGAAGGCCAAGGAAAATCAGCAGGTTGGTCAGATAGCGGGTCACGTCGCGCTCTTCGTCGATGCGCGTCGCGACGGAATCGAGGATCGAGGTCGAGGCCGATCCGCTGATCTGCGACCGCGCCCCGCGTGACCGCAGAAGCGAGGCCAGCGGCGCCAGCAACTGCGGCGCCCGCACGCCCTCATGCCCCGGCACACGATTGGCGAAATCGTCGATCCAGCCGACCGAGGCGAGGATCTGGGCGAGTTGCCAGAAGCAGGCGACGACCCCGATCACGAAGACCAGAATGATGACCGAGTTCAGCCCGGGGTTCGCGCGGAAGATCACGTCAAAGCTGCTCCAGGCGAAGTAGGCGCCAAAGGCCACCATCACCAGCACAACGACCATCGTCGTGATCTGGCGGACGGGCCGGGAGAAGTTCGTTTCAGCCTCGCGCAAGGGCGTTTCCATCCGGGCCGGTCTGGCCCCCTGAAGGTTCCGCTCGACAATAGGCGGCACCGCGACGGCTGCCAACCGGCAATCCGTCAACGCGGCCCTAGCGTTGCGCGTTTGCCCTCAGGTGGCGCACCCGCGTGGCGAGCCAGTCCAGGTCGGCATCGGCGATGCCCAGTTCGGCGATATGCGCGGCGGTGTTGAAAAGATACTCGCTGTTCGACCCGCGCCCGCCCACGGCCGGGGCAATCATCCGCGCCTGCGCCTCCAGCGTCAGGCCGCCGCAGTATTGCGCGTGATCGGGGTCGATGACGAAGGTCACCGCCTCCACCGATGTGCCATCGCGCAGCATGACCGGCTGCCGCGTTTCGAGATACGCCGACGAGATCAGTTCGCGCTCGCGCAGCGCGGCGATCGTTTCATCCTCGGCGCCCGGCGTCACGCGGAAGGCGACGCCGTCACAGACCGCCCCCGCCCGCGCATCCAGCGCCAGCACCAGCCCCGGCGCGTCGATGGTGCCGCGATGGTGGATCGAGAGCATGCAGAACGACCGGTGCCATCCGTGCAGCCGCGCGATCTGCTGCTCGGCGACCGGAAAGCCCGGATGCCAGATCAGCGATCCGTAGCCGAATACCCAAAGCGGCGTCGCCTGCATGTGTCTGGTCCTCCGTTCGCGCCCCTTGTAAACAGCGGGGGTGCTGCGGCGAAAGGGGCCATGATGCGGATAATGGTGGGCCTGATGCTGGGTCTCTTCGTGCTTTGGGGCGGCTGGTGGTTCGCGGCCTCCAGTGCCGAACACCGTGCCGCCGTCGCCTTCTTCGCCGACCGCCGCGCCGCGGGCTTTACGGCCGAGTATTCCAGCCTTGACGTTGCGGGCTTTCCGAGCCGTCTTGACCTGACGGTGAACGATGTGGCCCTGGGCGATCCCGCCGCGGGCATCACCTGGCGGGCGCCCTTCGCGCAGCTTCTGGCGCTCAGCTACAACCCCTATCACTTCATCGCCGCCCTGCCCCACCGGCAGGAACTTGCGACCCCGGTCGGCACCTTCTCGGTCACCTCCGACCGGATGGAGGCGAGCTTGCGCGTGGTGCCCGGCCTCGCCTTCACGCTGGACGAAATCGTCGCCGTGGCCGACCAGCCCGGCCTCACCGCTTCGACCGGCTGGCAGGTGACGGCGGCGACGATGCGACTGGCGACCCGTCGGGTTCCCGGCCGACTCCTCGCGCAACAGATCGGGGCGGAGGCCGACCACATCACCCCCAACCCGATGCTGAAGGCGATGCTGGACCCGACGGGTGCCCTGCCCGACACGCTCGATCAGGCTTATCTGGACGCCGAGGCCGGGTTCGACACGGCCATCGACCGCCATAGCACCACCCACCCGCCGCACCTGACCGACCTGACCCTGCGGGACGGCCACATCACCTGGGGGCAGATGCTGCTGTCGGCCACCGGCAAGGTCACCGTGGATGCCGAGGGCGTGCCCGAGGGCCGCATCACGATCCGCGCGAAGAACTGGAAGGGGATGGTGGCGGTCGCCGTGACGCTTGGCCTCGTTCGGCCGGAGCTGGCACCGACGGTGCAGAACATGCTGGCGGAGCTTGCCAAGGGTTCGCCCGATCCCGATGTGGTCGAGTTGCCGCTGGAGTTCCAGAAGGGCTGGATGAGCCTCGGGCCGCTGCCGGTAGGCGCCGCGCCCCGCCTGCGCTGAGGCGCCCCGGCCTTAGTGGCAGTAGGCGCCGTAATTGTACTGCGCAGTATCGAAATGCATGTGGGTCTGGTGAAAACGGTCGCCATCCGGCCCCAGCGTGGTGCCGAAGATGCCGCAGGCCGCGTGATAGGCCACCTTCATCTCGCGCGTGTCCTCGCCGGGCTTGCGCCAGTCGCTGGCCACCAGCACGGTCTTGCCATTGGCCAGCGTATAGCCGCCGATGTCGATCGCCTTGCCCAGCGCATGCAGGCTCAACTTGGCGCCCCGGATGCCATCGACCGGTCGGCATTCGTAGCTGCCGAAGACGTCCAGCGACGCGACGCCGCCACCCTCGTTGCCGACGGCGGGTTTCAGCCCCGACACCACCCATTTCTTCAGCGCGACAGCGGTGGCGCAGTCGATGGTGGCGGGCGTTGACAGCCGCACGCCTGCAACCGCCGTCACCTTCACCGCCTCGGAAATGCCGCAGCCCCGGACCCGGCTGACCACCGGCGCGATGCTTTCGCCGGTGATGCCCGGATCGCCGCACAGCGCGCCCCTGGCGCCTTCCGTGAGGCCCGGCCCCAAGGGTGCGCGGAACATGACGCGCTGCAACAGCGTGGGCTGCGCGGCCGACGCTTCGGCCCCCGGGATCGGCGTCGCCTGCGGCTGGGCAGCGGGCGCTTGCGCGACAAGGGCAGGCGCAGCGGGCCGCGCCATCGGCCGCGGCGACACCGCGGGCGTCAGTGTGGCCTTGCCCAGCGCGGCCTCCTCGGCCGGGCGCAGGCGCGGCCGGATCGACGCCAGTCGGCCCCGCTGCGGCAGCACCAGCACGGTGTCGTCGATCGGCCCGGTCTCGGGGTGAAGCATCGGCAGACTAGCCAGGATCACCGGCGTGCCGTCCAATGTCAGATCGGCAAGAAAGGCCGGGTTGGGCCGCGGCAGCAGCGACACCGCCGGGGCCTGCGCCTCGACCGTGCCGGATGCAGCACCCAGAGCAAGGGCCGCAAGCAGGAGTTTCCGCATCAGGGGATGACCTTCGAACGCCCGAAATCAGGAGCAGACGTATCCTGCCCGGCCTCGATGATGCTACGCCGAATCGCGCGGGTGCGGGTGAAGTAGGCGAAAAGATGCTCGCCGTCGCCGATCCGGATGGCGCGTTGCAGCGCGAACAGTTCCTCGGTGAAGCGGCCGAGGATCTCCAGCGTGGCGTCCTTGTTGTTCAGGAACACGTCGCGCCACATCGTCGGATCGCTGGCCGCGATGCGGGTGAAGTCGCGAAACCCGGCGGCGGAATACTTGATCACCTCGCTGTCGGTGACGCGGCCCAGGTCGTCGGCGACGCCCACCATCGTGTAGGCGATCAGGTGCGGCGTGTGGCTGGTGACGGCCAGCACCAGATCGTGGTGGGCGGCGTCCATCTCGTCGACGTTGGCGCCCATCTCTTGCAGCAGGGCGCGCAGCTTGGCCACAGCCCCCATGTCGGCCTGCGCCAGGGGCGTCAGCAGCCACCAGCGGTTCTGGAACAGCGTGGCAAATCCGGAACGCGGGCCGGAATATTCGGTCCCCGCGATCGGGTGGCCGGGGATGAAGTGAACCCCCGGCGGCAGGTGCGGCGCCACCGCGTCGATCACCGCCTGCTTGACCGAACCGACATCGGTCACCGTCGCGCCCGGCTTCAGATACGGCGCGATCTCGGCCGCCACCGCCCCCATCGCCCCCACCGGCACCGCCAGAACCACAAGGTCGGCATCCCTCACCGCCTCGGCGGCGGTGTCGTGCACTGTGTCGCACAGCCCGATCTCCAGCGCCACGGCGCGCGTCTGCGCCGTCCGGGCATGGCCCGAGATCGTTCGCGCCAACCCGCCCGCCCGGATCGCATGGGCAATCGACGACGCGATCAGGCCCAGCCCGATCAGCGCCACCTTGTCATAGGTCACCGTCATTCCTTGGGCCCCTTGAACTGCCCGATGGCATGAGCGACCCGGCGACAGGCGGCCTCGTCGCCAACGGTAATGCGCAGGCAATGCGGCAAGCCGTAGCTTGCCACGCGCCGCACGATCAGCCCGCGGGCCCTGAGGAATTCGTCGCAGGCCTCGGCCTCGGCGGTATCGGCGAAACGGGCAAGGATGAAGTTGGCGGTCGAGGTATCCGACGGCACGCCCAGTTCGGCCAGCGCCTCGGCCAGCCAGCGCCGCATCCGCGCATTCTCGGCCCGGCATTTCGCGACATGGTCCTGATCGTGCACCGCCGCCTCGGCCGTCTCAAGCTGGGTGGTGGACAGGTTGAACGGGCCGCGAACGCGGTTCAGCACGTCGATGATCGCGGCGGGGCCGTAGCCCCAGCCGATCCGCAACCCGCCAAGGCCGTAGATCTTCGAGAACGTCCGCGTCATCACGACATTGTCGCGCGCCTCGACCAGCGCCGCGCCGCTGTCGTAGCCCGGAACATATTCGGCATAGGCGCCATCCAGCACCAGGATGGCCTGCGGCGGCATCCCTGCCGCCAGCCGCGCCAACTCGCCCGCACCGATCATCGTGCCGGTCGGATTGTTCGGGTTGGCCAGGAACACCAGCTTCGTGCGCTCGGTGCAGGCCGCCAGCAGCGCGTCAACGTCGGTCGTGCGCTCGCGTTCGGGCACCTGCACCGGCGTGGCGCCGACCGCCATCGCCGAAATCTTGTACATCAGGAACCCGTGTTCCGTGTGCAGCACCTCGTCGCCCGAACCGGCATAGGCCTGACAGAGGAAGGTGATGATCTCGTCGCTGCCGACCCCGCAGATGATCCGCGCCGGGTCAAGCCCGTGCACCTCGCCGATCGCGCGCCGCAGGACGGCGTGGTCGGTCGAGGGATAGCGGTGCAACTGGTGCACCGAGCGCAGGAACACCTCTTTCGCCCGGTCCGACGGCCCGAACGGATTTTCGTTCGACGACAGCTTCAGCGAATTCGCCACCCCGGCGACATGGCTCTGCCCGCCCTCGTAGAGCGCGATGTCAAGAATGCCGGGCTGCGGGCGGATTGCGTCACTCATACCAGACCTCCAGGGCGTCCGGGCCTGAATAAACGCGGGCGTCGCGCAAGGCCAGTGGCATTTCGGCGCGCGATCAGTGCCGCGCGCTGCGCGAGATCATCCAGTCCATCGTCGCCAGCAGCACGCCCGAGATGACAAAGGTCAGATGAATGACCACCATCCAGTAAAGCTGCCCCTCATGCCCCGCCGTGTCAAAGCCGGGCTGCCCGATTTCCATGAACCGCTTCAGCAGGTCGATCCCCGAGATCGCCACGATCGACGCGATCAGCTTGATCTTCAGCCCCTGGAAATCGACCTTGCCCATCCATTCGGGCCGGTCCTCCTGCGGGCCGATGTCGAACTTCGACACGAAGTTCTCATAGCCCGAAAACATCACGATCAGCACGAGATTGGCCGCCAGCGTCAGGTCGATCATCGTCAGCCCGGCCAGGATCGCGGACTCGCCGTCCATCTCCAGCACCTGCGGGGCGTAGTGGGCGATCTCGTTCACGAAGACCACGACCATGCCGGCCAGCGCCGCGACAAGGCCAAGATACATCGGCGCCATCAGCCAGCGCGAGGCGAACAGGAACCGCTCGAACGCCCGTTCCATTGCCGGTTTCTGCCGCATCTTCCGCCTCTGTTCCGCATCGGCATCCGTCGCCGACGCGGTGAGAGGTGGCATCCCGCGCCGGAAATGCAAGAGGCCCGCGCGATGGCGGGCCTCCCGTAACGGCATGACGCGGCGCGTCAGTTCTTGGCGTAGTATTCCACGACCAGGTTCGGCTCCATCTGCACCGGATAAGGCACATCGCCCAACGCCGGCTGGCGGATGAATTTCGCCGTCATCTTCGAGTGATCGACTTCGATGTAGTCGGGCACGTCACGCTCGGCCAGCCCGATGGCTTCGAGCACCAGCGCGAGCTGCTTGGAACGCGGGCGGATCTCGATCACGTCGCCTTCGCTGACGCGGTACGACGCGATGTTGACGCGCTTGCCGTTGACCATCACATGGCCGTGGTTCACGAACTGGCGCGCGGCAAAGATCGTTGCCACGAACTTGGCGCGGTAGACCACCGCATCCAGACGACGCTCCAACAGGCCGACCAGGTTTTCACCGGTGTCGCCGCGCACCCGCTCCGCCTCGGCATAAACCTTACGGAACTGCTTTTCGGTCACGTCGCCGTAGTAGCCCTTCAGCTTCTGCTTGGCGCGCAACTGGGTGCCGAAGTCGGAAAGCTTGTTCTTGCGGCGCTGGCCGTGCTGGCCGGGGCCGTATTCGCGCTTGTTGAGCGGCGATTTCGGACGACCCCAGATGTTTTCGCCCATCCGGCGGTCGATCTTGTGCTTGGCAGACGTGCGTTTGGTCACGGCTGATCTCCTTCGTGCGCGGGCCTTGCGGCCGAGGAAGGGCGTTGTCCTTTTCCCGGCTTTCGCGGGGACGACAGGCCTCCCCTTGCGGGGGCCACCAACACCAAATGAAAGCCCGGCCTTGCGGGCCGGGACAGAGACAGGGTTATACAGCCGCTTTCCGTGCTGTCAATGCCGAACCCTCACGCCACCTCGTAGCGCAGGATCGCGGCTTCCGAGGTGGTCAGGTTGCGCCGCGCGAAGCCGCCGTAGCCATCCGGGTCGCGGTCGAGGCCGGGGAACAGCGCCAGCAGTTCCGCCCGCTGCACCGGGTTCACCGTGTCCAGCGAGGTGTTCGAGGGGTGGAAGCTTTCGGTTTCCAGCCCGTTGGCCCAGACCACCTGATGGCGCGCCAGCAGGATGTGCACATAGGTCACCTCGCGCAGCGTGGTATCGACGTAGATCGAGCGGCCGTTCACCAGATCCTTCGCCGTCACCAGCACCTCGGGGTCATTGAACAGCGCCTGCGCCGCCGCCCCGCTGACCAGCATCCGGTGCTGCGGCGAGACGAGCAGGTCATCCTCGGGCCGCTCGATCCCCAGCGCGCCCGCCGTCAGCCGGACCGGGCGCAGGTGCGGCATCGCAAAGAGCCGGGCCCCGGTCATCTTCCGATGACCCGCCCAGATCACCTCTTGCGGGCCGTCATCCTTGGTCAGGATGCGCTCGCCCGGTCTCAGCGTCTCGATCCGGCGGCTGCCGTCCGGGGTGGCAATGCGGGTGCCGGGGGTAAAGCAGATCACACCGCCCGCCAGCGGACTGTCATCGAACGCCGTGCTGGGCGGCAGCGCCGCGCGCACCACCCAAAGCTCGGCGCCCTCTTCCGGCATCTCGCCCACGAACATCAGCAGGCGCGCGCCACCATCCGGCGTGTCGATCAGGGTGGCGCTGTAACTGCGCGGCCCGTCGGTCAGCACGAAGCCCTGATCGGGTGCGTCGTCGGGTTCCGCCACATCCGCCAGCAAAGGCCGGTTCGCCAGCGCGGCGCCGACCAGACGCCGCACCGTGCGCGCTGCGCGGCGGCGCAGGTCCGCCACCTCGCAATCACCCGAAAGAATGAGGACGCCCTGCGGCCCATCGACCCGCACTGCTGTGCCGGTCCAGCGCCAGGTGACGCCAACGCCCATCATGTCCAAAGGCGCCGACCGAAGCCCATCAACCTCGGTTTGCGCCCAAGAGATGACAAACGTGCCACGATAGCCCGTTTTCATGTCTGCCTGCCTGCTCGTACTGCCTGAAACATCGTCTTTTTCTGTTTCGTGAGTACTAACACGCAAGCAGCAGATTGGAAACAATTTTAGTAAAATTGGGGGTGCGGCGAATGAAACGTGGACAATCGCGCAACGGTTCCGGCCGCTGGCGCGGATCGCCCGATCCGGCGCGCGCCTAGCCCGCCCCATTCACCGGCAGCGTCGCGCAACCGGCGCGGGCGGACTCCTCGGCCCGATCCAGCATCCGTTGCAACGCCGCGCCGCGGGCAAAGTCGGGCTCCGCCGCCCCCTGCCCCCGGATCGCGGCCACGAACCGCTGATAGACCGTCGGCACCGGATCGGTCGGCACCTCGGACCAGGTCACGGTTTGCAGATTGGGCGCAAGGCAGGCGTTCAACCGGCTGACCCCCTTCTCGAACAAGACCTCCAGCCCGCCCTTGTCGCCGTAAATCCGCAGCCGCAGGTCGTTCAGGTGCCCCGAGGCGAAGCGTGTCGCCGAAACCGTGCCCAGCGCGCCGTTTTGCAGCCGCAGGTGCATCGTCACGCTGTCGTTGGCGTCCAGCACGTACGCGCCGATCTGCCCGCCCGGCGCCTTGTCGAAGGTCGCCAGCCGCGCCGAAACCTCGGCCGGGTCGCTGCCCGCGATGAAGGTGGCGTAATCGAGGATATGGATACCCACGTCGCCCAGCACCCCCTTGGAACCATGCGCGGTGGAAAGCCGCCACAGCCACTGGCTTTCCGTTTTCCAGTCGCCCCAGGCGGGTTGGGTCAGCCAGCTTTGCAGATAGCTCGCCTCGAAATGCCGCACCGTGCCGATCGCCCCTTCCGCCACCATCCGTGCCGCCGTCTGCACGGCGGGCACATTGCGATAGCTGAGGTTGACCATGTTGACGACGCCCGCCTCGGCCGCCGCCGCCGCCATCTCGGCGGCGTGCGGATAGTCGGTCGCCAGCGGCTTTTCGCATAAGATATGCTTGCCCGCCGCCAGCACCGGCAGCGTCGTCGCATGGTGCACCGCGTCCGGCGTGACGTTTGTCACCGCGTCGAACTGCCCCCAGGCCAGCGCCGCGTCGAGCGAGGTGAAGCGTTCCACGATGCCGTGCCGGTCGCAAAACGCCGCCAGCAAGTCCGGCCGGGTATCGACCCCGGCCACGACCGAAACGCCATCCATCGCCTGAAACGCGGCGACATGGTTCTTCGCCATCCCGCCCGTGCCCAGCACCAGAATGCGCAGGGGGGCGCTCATCGCAGACCCTCCTCGCCGTCGTGGTGCAGACGCGGGCCGCGCTCCACGATGGGTTCCAGTGCCTGCGCCACCGGCACGTTTGGCGCCGCCCCCGGATCGGGGATCCGTGCTGCAGGGTTGTGCGCCCATTTCACCGCGTTCGCGATCACCCGCTGCACGTTGGCGTCGTGATAGGTCGGATAGGTCTCATGCCCCGGGCGAAAGTAGAACACGTTGCCCGCCCCACGCCGCCAGGTCAGGCCAGACCGGAACACCTCGCCGCCCTGAAACCAGCTCACAAACACCGTTTCCAGCGGTTCCGGCACGCCGAAGGGCTCGCCGTACATCTCTTCCTGTTCCAGCTCGAAATGGTCGGGCAGCCCCGCCGCGATCGGATGGCTGCGACTGGTCAGCCAGATCCGCTCGCGCTCGCCCGCCTCGCGCCAGGTCAGGTTGCAAGGCGCCCCCATCAGCCGCTTGAACGGTTTCGCGAAATGCGCCGAGTGCAGGAAGATCGCGCCCATACCGCCCCAGACGGCATTGCACACCCGCTCCACCACCGCGTCCTGCACCTCGCCGTGGGCGGCATGGCCCCACCAGATCAGCACATCGGTTGCCGCCAGCCGTTCCGCCGTCAGCCCGTGTTCGGGCTCCTGCAAGGTCGCGGTGGTCGCCGCGATCCCCGGAACGGCGTTCAGCGCGGCGGCGATGCAGGCATGCATCCCCTCGGGGTAGACCTGCGCCACCACCTTGTTCTTGCGCTCATGGACGTTTTCGCCCCAGACCAGCGCCCTGATCGGCATGTCGACCTCCTGACCGGCGCGGACCCGGCCAAGGGCCCGCCTCGACCGGCACTAGATCACGCCGACCGCCTGCCCGCCAAGAGGCCCCGCGTCAGTTCTTCACCCGCGTCCAGGTTCCGCCATTGCGGCAGATGAAGCCGCCCAGGATGCAGCCCGACACCGCCAGACTGTCACCGGTCAGCTGCATCTTGGAGCTGTAGGTCTTGTCGCGGTCGGGCGACCAGACCTTGCCCTCGCCGTAGGCGCCGTCGCCCTGCGCGACCATGTCCCAGACGATCTGCTTGCCGACATTGTCCGACTGCATCGGCTTGCCGTCCTTGTCGAACGACTTGATCAGCGTGCCGCAGATCTTCGCGCCGCAGGGCTGCACCTGGATGTAGCCGGAATTGCCGTTGTCGTCGGGCGCGGTCTGCCAGACGCCCTCGACCGGGTCGGACGCGAAGGCCGGGGCCGCGACGCAAATCGCCAGAGCGGCGGTCATCATCAGTCGTTTCATGCAGGTCTCCTCTCCCAAAGACGCCGCAACTCTGACGGAGAGGGGCGCATCGTGGCAAGCGTGACGTGGGGTCGGGGGCCGGGACTGGGGTCGGGCTTGCGCCCGCGCAAGGCTCGGTCCCGGTCCGCTCAGGGCACCCGCGTCCAGGCGCCCACCGTCTCGCAGACGAAGACGATGCAGCCGGTGATCTCCAGCAGCGGGCCGTTCAGCCGCAGCCTCGCGCCATAGATGCGGTCGTCCTCGAACGACCAGATGCGCCCGCCCGCATAGCTGCCGTCGCCGCCGGGCTCCATGTCCCAGACCACCTGCTTGCCGATCAGCGGCGTCGGCCGCTCCTTGCCTTCGCCCGCGAAGGTCTTGACGATGGTGCCGCACAGATGCGCCCCGCAGGGTGCAAAGCGGACATAGCCATACTGCCCGGCGTCATCCGACAGCGTCCGCCAGACCCCCTCGATCGGGTCGGCACCGGCCCGCGCGCCCGCCGCCGCCAGCATTGCAACGATCCAGACCCACCGCATCCGCCGCCCCCTTCCGCTGTCGCGCCCAGCTTTGCATTTGCCCGTGACCTGTGGCAAGCAGCGCCGTAATCCCTGCCGGAGCCCATGCCATGATCCTCTACCCCGCCATCGACCTGAAAGACGGCGCCTGCGTGCGCCTCCTGCGCGGCGACATGGACAAGGCCACCGTGTTCGGCACCGACCCCGCCGCCCAGGCTGCCACCTTCGCCGCCGCCGGCTGCGACTGGCTCCACCTCGTCGATCTCAACGGCGCCTTCGCGGGCACCCCCGTCAACGCCGCCGCGGTCGAGGCGATCCTTGCCGCCGTCAGCATCCCCTGCCAGCTCGGCGGCGGCATCCGCGACAGGGCCACGATCGAGCACTGGCTCGAAAAGGGCCTCGCCCGCGTCATCCTCGGCACCGTCGCGGTGGAAAACCCCGACCTCGTGCGCGCGGCCGCCCGCGCCCACCCCGGCCGGATCGCGGTCGGCATCGACGCCCGCAAGGGTCGCGTCGCCACCAAGGGCTGGGCCACCGAAACCGACATCATGGCGACCGACCTTGCCAGGCGGTTCGAGGATGCCGGCGTCGCCGCCCTGATCTACACCGACATCGACCGTGACGGCGCGATGCAGGGCCCCAACGTCGCCGCGACCCAAGCGCTCGCCCGCGCCGTCACGATCCCGGTCATCGCCTCCGGCGGCGTCTCCTCGCTCGCCGACCTCATCGCGCTCAACGCCACCGGCGTGATCGCGGGCGCCATCTCGGGCCGCGCGCTCTACGACGGCGCGCTCGACCTCGCCACCGCGCTCGCCGCCCTGCGCGGTTAAGGCGCGCCATTCACTCCCAAGGCATCGGCTCGTCGTCCATCACCTGACCAAAGACGTTTTCACGGTGCCACCGCAGGTTGGCACGATGCGGCCAATCCCGCGTGTCCTGCGGCAGGCGCAGCTTGCCATCCGGCACGATAAGGCGGTCGGTCACCTCGGCCGGAACCTTGTTGCGCGAGACCAGAATGGTCAGGTCCTCTGCCACCGACAAAAGCCCGCGGTCGAACATCCAGTGAAGCGTGCCCGAAAGTGCCAGCCCGTTGCGCACGGAGTCGCTCCCGGCCCGCTCCACGGGGCGGATATGAGCGGCCTGCACTTCCGGCCGCCCGCCGCCATTGCGTAACCGAAGGCCTGAAATGGCGCAGCGATAGTCATAGGCCGCCCGCACCTTACGGCGGAAGGCCACATCGCGATAAGGCCGGTTCGTCAACCGCTCCACTACGGGGCGTTCGAACGGTACCACGGGGTCGTCCATCTCTTGCCGAGAGGTGTCATAACGACGGGCCTCCTGCGCCTCCAGATCCTGCGGCAGACCAAGGCCGACGATCCGGGCGAAGTCCCGCTCGGGCAACCGCCGCACCGCAAGCTGCTGTGCCCCACCGGATTTCGGCGTTCCGTCCGCAGTCGCTAGTGCCGACTCGAGCGGCCGACCGTTCAGCAACCGCGGCACGTCCCGATCAAATGGCAGATAGCTGCCAGGTTCGATCATCGCGAGGTATCTCCCCTCCGCCCCGGGCTTGGGAAGAATCCGCAAGATTTTGGCAACCGCGAAATAGCCACGCGGTCCGGCCTTGGCAGGTTCATAATATACGGCCCAGTCCCCCACGCCTTCCCGCGCGGCCTTCAGATAGACCTTCGGAAAGTCGTAGACCACATCGGGCTCGTCCTCGTAGATCGAGTCGGCCCTGTGGAGGAGCACCAGCTTGGACATGCTGCAAGAAAAGCATCCACCACGTCTTTGGCAAGCGCCATCTCGGGCCGCGCGCTCTACGACGGCGCGCTCGACCTTGCCGAGGCTCTCGCCGCCCTGAAGCCCTGATCCTTCTTTCCCCATTCACACTGGCGAAAATATCCTCGGGGGTGAATTGGCCGCAGGCCGAGAGGGGGCAGACAGCCCCGTTCCTTTTCGCCTTCTCCCTTCCCCCGGCCCGCCCCAATCGCTATCTCGGTCGCAAGAGGTGCCGCCGTTGCTGAAAACCCGCCTGATCCCCTGTCTCGACGTGGCCGACGGCCGCGTGGTCAAGGGCGTGAACTTCACCGGCCTGCGCGACGCGGGCGACCCGGTCGAGGCCGCGCGCGCCTATGATGCGGCGGGCGCGGATGAGTTGTGCTTTCTCGACATCCACGCCACCCACGAGAACCGCGGCACGATGTTCGATCTCGTCACCCGCACGGCGGAACAGGTGTTCATGCCGCTCACCGTCGGCGGTGGCGTGCGCAGCCACCACGACGTGCGCGCCCTGCTGCTGGCGGGCGCCGACAAGGTCAGCTTCAACTCCGCCGCCGTTGCCGACCCCGACGTGGTGGCCGAAGCCGCCGACCGTTTCGGCAGCCAGTGCATCGTGGTGGCGATCGACGCCAAGACCGTGGCCCCCGGCAAGTGGGAGATCTTCACCCACGGCGGGCGCAAATCGACCGGCATCGACGCGGTGGACTTCGCCCGCACCGTGGCCGCGAAGGGTGCCGGGGAAATCCTGCTGACCTCGATGGACCGCGACGGCACCAGGCAGGGCTTCAACCTGCCCCTCACCCGCGCCGTGGTTGATGCCGTCTCCATCCCGGTGATCGCCTCGGGCGGCGTCGGCACGCTCGACCATCTGGTCGAGGGCGTCACCATCGGCGGCGCCTCGGCGGTGCTGGCCGCCTCGATCTTCCACTTCGGCACCTTCACCATCGCCGAAGCCAAGGCCCACATGGCCGCCGCCGGAATTCCGATGAGGCTGACATGACCGCACTCGACCGCCTCGCCGCCACCATCCAAGCCCGCAAGGGCGCCGATCCGGACACCTCGTGGACGGCGAAACTGCTGGCCAAAGGCCCCGAGAAATGCGCCGAGAAGTTCGGCGAAGAGGCGGTGGAGGCGATCATCGAGGCGGTCAAGGGCGACCGGGTTCGGCTGACCGCCGAGGCCGCCGACGTGCTTTATCACCTGCTGGTCATGCTCGCCGCCCGCGACGTGACGCTGGCCGAGGTGCTGGCCGAACTCGACCGCCGCGAGGGCACCTCCGGCCTCGCCGAAAAGGCGGCGCGGGGCTGACCTACACCGATTTGTCGGACCGGATCATCCGCAGCAAAAGCCCGTCATGCCGGACGAACTGGTGGTAAAGCGCGCCTGCGGCATGGATGCCGACCATCGCCAGCAGCACCTCCGCCAGCAGGCTGTGGGCCGCCGCAATCGTCCGCGCCTCGCCGAAATAGGCGATCAGCCCGGTCACCGGGATCAACACCATCGCGGCGTAGGTGACCCGGTGCACCAGGTGCGAGACCGCCTCCAGCCGGGGATCGAAGCCTTCCGGCGCCGGTGGGGCGGCGTGGTGGCGCCGCACCCAGATGCGCCACAGCACGAGGCAAAGCACCGTGGTTCCCACCCCCAGATGCAGGATGATGCCGTCGGTGAACAGGAACTCGTCCGTCATGATCAGGTAGTGCCAGCCCGGCAGCACGGCCCACGAGAATGCGAACTGCGACATGATCATCAGCGCCATCATCCAGTGCAAGGCGATCTGGATGGGGCCATACCCTTTTGCTTGATCCATCCTGCCGATTCCTTCTGCCTGTGCTTTGGGGGCGTTTCTGGGGCAGAGCGGCTGATGCCACCCTGACGCGCGGGGGCAGGGGAACATGCGAGGGATGCGACAAATGGTCCGGTCAGGGCCGGGGGGGAGCCTTACAGGGTCGGCACGCCGCCGGTTGCGAGACTGCCCAACCGCGCGTCGCCGAACAGGCGCCGGTACTCGATCTTCGGGCAGCGGTTCTGGATCACCGTGATCCCGCGCGCATCGGCCTCGGCCGCGGCTCCCGCGTGTTCCACCCCGATCTGCATCCAGATCGTGCGCAGTCCGGGCAGATGCGTCAGCGCCTGGGTGACGATCCCGGGCACCGCCTCGGAGCGGCGGAAGATGTCCACCATGTCCACCGGTTCGGCAATCCCGCTCAGGTCGGCATGCACCGTTTCGCCCAGCAGCGTCTCGCCCGCATGGCCGGGGTTCACCGGAATCACCCGGTAGCCCTTCGCTTGAAGGTAAAGCGCAACGGCATGGCTCGGGCGTGCCGGGTTGGGCGAGATGCCCACCACCGCGATCACCCGGGTCCGGGTCAGCACGTCCTTCAGAACTGAGTCGGAAATGTCCATCACACCCGCATCTTGCCCGATATGCCCCGGCTGCGGAAGGGGAGTGGTCCGGCCCCATAAAGAAGCGCCCAGACCTGAGAGGCTGGGCGCAAGGTGCGGAACGAGGGACAGTGCATTGAGCCGCAGGGGTTCCGGGTCTGCGCCTCCTGAAACAGAGATAGGTGCGGCATTGCCGCCTTTGAAGACCTTGTCGCGAATCTGTGAACGTTCCGTGAAACCACGCCTGCCAATCACCCGCGCCGCACCGTCGCCGCGTAAAGCGCGACCGCCGCCGCATTCGACACGTTGAGCGACCCGAACGCCCCGGCCGCCGGGATCCGCGCCAGCACGTCGCAGGTTTCCAGCGTCTTTTCGCGCAGGCCCGGCCCCTCGGCGCCCAGCACCAGGCCCACCGCCCGTGTGCCCACCCCGGCCAGCACCTCCGGCAGGCTCGCCTCGGCCGCGCCATCCAGACCGATCAGCACAAAGCCCATCGCCTGCAACCGCTCCATCGCATCGGCCAGGTTGACCACGCGCAGATAGGGCTGCCGTTCCAGCGCGCCGCTTGCCGTCTTGGCCAGCGCACCCGTTTCGGGCGCCGAATGCCGCTGCGGCGCGATCACCGCCCGCGCGCCGAACACTTCGGCCGAGCGCAGCACCGCGCCGACGTTGTGCGGGTCCGTCACGCGGTCCAGCAGCACCACCAGCGGCAGCCCCTCGCCTGTGGCGCAGACTTCCTCCAACCCGCCCCAGTCCAGCGGCTTGACCTCCAGCGCGGCGCCCTGATGCACCGACCCCTCGTCGATCGGCACGTCGAACCGGCGCGGATCGGCGATTTCAGGCTCCAGCCCGCCCGCCGCGATCGCATCGACCAGTTTGTCGGCCGCGTTCCGGGTCAGCACCAGCCGCAGCTTTTCCCGCGCCGGGTTCATCAGCGCATCGCGCACCGCGTGCAGGCCAAACAGCCACACCGTTTCCGCCGCCGATGCGCGCTTGGCACGTTCCTTGTCGATCACCCAGGTGGGTTTCTTCATTGCGATCCCCTCGAACTGGGCCGCACCATGCGGCGTGGGCCCCGGCCGCGCAAGAGGGACAATCCCGCTTGACGCCTCCGGGGGGCTCCGCTATTCCCGCCATCGCGTCGGGCGACGTGCTGCAAGGTGCGGCAGCGGACTGTAACTCCGCCGGGGAGACCCACGCCTGGTTCGATTCCAGGGTCGCCCACCATTCCTCTTTGAAATCATTGGATTTTTTAGAGGGATGGCGGCTCTGCCTAAGGATTGCCTAAGGCAACCAATTGGGTCGCTTCAAACCATAACAGCCCGGAAACACTCACGCTTTCGTGAATCGTGCGCTTGCCCATCGCGTCGGCTGCGGTGCATTCTTCGGCATGAACTTCGGTCGTTAGCTAGTCGGTGCTGAACAATCCTGAAGTCTATGATTTTGTTCGGTGATTCCACGGAACTGATAGCTTTAGATTGCAGGATTTCGTACGATTTGGCTCGAAACCTTGCGAAGTCGGGACCCCGGTATGAAGCACCGTCCGCGCTCTGAAGAA
>NZ_CBAICG010000022.1:0-59658 GCF_964715405.1 Solirhodobacter sp.
TCGGGAAAGCGCGCCTCGAAAGCCTGGCGCGACATTGGGCGATCAGATTTCCAGCGGGCGGGCATGTGAGAACAATACGGAAACGCGACGCCTGCCGCAAGCCCTCGCACCACATGTTGTGGCTCCGGAGTCAGGGGGATAAGCCTTCAGGTTGAATTTGCTCATCGTTCGCGACCTCTGGTGCTATCGCATATGATCGCACGAAACCGCGCAGAGCAAGGAGCCCCCGCGCAAACGAAAAACGGCGCCCCGCGAAGGGCGCCGTCCTGTCCGTCCGCAGCGGTCCCGCGCTCAGGAGGCTTCGGTGATGAATTTCACCGCATCGCCGAAGGTCTGGATCGTTTCGGCGGCGTCATCCGGAATCTCGATCCCGAATTCTTCCTCGAAAGCCATCACCAGCTCGACCGTATCAAGGCTGTCGGCGCCAAGATCGTCGATGAACGACGCGTTCTCGGTCACTTTGTCCTCTTCCACACCCAGGTGTTCGACGACGATCTTCTTCACCCGGCTCGCGATGTCGCTCATGTCAGTTCCTCATGAAGTTTCGGGAGGTGTCCCGTTTCGTACTGTCCCGTGCTCGTTCGAGCGGCTCACCCCTGCCCGTGGCAGGGTCGTTGGTCCTGCTTGCGCAAGCAAACCGCGCGGCGCTTCCGCCCCCCGGTCCAATCTGCGCCGCCTATAGCATGTTCTCTGCGCAAGGCAAACGCTTTCGGCCCGGCCTCCAGTGCCGCGCGTCAGATCATCGTCATGCCGCCGTTCACATGCAGCGTGGCCCCCGTCACGTAAGCAGCCTCGGCGCTGGCGAGATAGAGCACCGCCGCCGCGATCTCGTCGCCCGTGCCCATCCGCCCGGCCGGGATCTGGATCAGGATCTTACCCTTCTGCTCGTCGTTCAGCTTGTCGGTCATCGCGGTGGCGATGAACCCCGGCGCCACGCAGTTCACCGTGATGCCCCGGCTCGCCACCTCGTAGGCCAGCGACTTCGACATCCCCACCAGGCCCGCCTTGGCGGCGGCATAGTTGGCCTGCCCCGGATTGCCCGTCGCCCCGACGATCGACGAGATGTTGACGATCCGCCCCCAGCGCGCCTTCATCATGCCGCGCACCACGCCCCGGCACAGCCGGAAGGTCGAGGTCAGGTTGACCTCGATCACCTGCGCCCAGTCGTCATCCGACATCCGCATGAACAACTGGTCGCGCGTGATCCCCGCGTTGTTGACCAGAATGTCGACCGCCCCCATCGCCGCCACCGCCGCCTTCGGCAGCGCCTCGACCGAGGCCGCATCCGACAGATCGCAGGTCAGCACATGCGCCCGCTCCCCCAGCTCCGCCGCCAACGCCTCCAGCGGCGCGCGCCGCGTCCCCGATAGCGCCACCGTGGCCCCCTGCGCGTGCAGCGCCCGCGCGATCGCGCCGCCGATCCCGCCCGAGGCGCCCGTCACCAGCGCCGATTTCCCCGTCAGATCGAACATGGTGTTCCCCTTGCAAAGCCCTCCGATCTGATTAGAGCCTCACAGATGCGCTGCCAACCACCGAACGCGCCGCAGCAGGCGGCACCGCGTCGGGATCGCCTGCCTCAGAGCTTCCGCGCACGCCAGGTTCCGCCGGCGGCACCTGCAGGCCCGGCGTCATAGTCACCGCCGATTGCCGAGGCGGAACTCACATACCCCGTCCAGCTTGTGCCAAAAGCATCGATGATCGAGAATTGCGTCCCGCTGAGGCTCCAGTCGCCATTGCGGCTCGGCGCGATATTGCCGTCCGTGAACACCATGCTGCTGGTTCCATTGGCCCTCAGCACCATCGTGCCCCGCCAACCTCCCGAAGGTCCGGTGGGATTCGAACTCCAGCCTGACTGGGTTCCTTCGGTGACCCAGTTGCCGACAAGATCCTTTGCCTCGACGCTCATGTCGATGACCTCCCAAAACACACACGCTAAAGATGCACGAACATGCACCCGGGATCGGTTTTTTGTAAACCCGTTCCTGCCGTTGATGACATCGTGCCGCATTCCCGCAACCTGCAACACGTTGCCCGGTTCTGCTCGTGCACGCGACGAAGGGCCGGGGTCAATTCCCGCATGCCCAGCCCGCCCGCTGTCGCTGACCCTTGCCCTGACTTTGGCAGCCGACGTTGCGGGGCGGCTGCACCGAAAGCCCGGATCGCCCTGCTACCCCGCCACCGCCGCCGCCACATCCTCCGGCGAGCCCACCGCCCGCGTCGCCACATCCTTGACGATCCGCCTCACCATGCCCGACAGCGCCTTGCCCGCACCGATCTCCCAGATCTCGCTGACCCCCGCGCCCGCCATCCACAGCACCGACTCGCGCCAGCGCACCGACCCGGTGATCTGCTCGACCAGCAGATCGCGGATCAGCGCCGGATTGCTCACCGCCTCGGCGCGCACATTGGCGACCAGCGGCACCACCGGGCGCTCGATCGCCACGCCCGCCAGCGCCTCGGCCATCACCGCCGCCGCGGGCTGCATCAGCGCGCAGTGAAACGGCGCACTCACCGGCAGCAGGATCGCCCGCTTGGCGCCCCGCGCCTTCGCGATCTCCAGCGCCCGCTCCACCGCCTCGCGATGGCCCGACACCACCACCTGGCCCGGATCGTTGTCATTGGCCGCCTGGCACACCTGACCCTGCGCCGCCTCATGCGCCACCTCGACCGCCGTGGCGAAGTCGAGCCCCAGCAGCGCCGCCATCGCCCCAACGCCGACCGGCACCGCGTCCTGCATCGCCCGGCCCCGCACCCGCAAGAGCCGCGCCGTATCCGCCAGCGTCAGCGCCCCCGCCGCGCAGAGCGCGGAATATTCCCCCAGCGAATGCCCGGCCACGAACGTCGCGCTCTCGATGCCGATGCCCTCCGCTTCCAGCGCCCGCATCACCGCGATCGAGGTCGCCATCAGCGCGGGCTGCGCGTTGGCGGTCAGCGTCAGCTCCTCGATCGTGCCGTCCCAGATCAGCGCCGAAAGCGGCTCGCCCAGCGCCTCATCCACCTCGTCAAACACCGCCTGCGCCGCCGGATAGGCCCGCGCCAGCGCGCGCCCCATGCCGATCGTCTGGGCGCCCTGGCCCGGAAATACGAATGCCCGGCTCATATCGTCTGTCCCTCTGTTTTCCCTCGCATAGCGCGCGCGCCTCCCCGAGGCAATCCGCGCGCGTTGAGCTTCGGGGCTCCGCCCCGAACCCCGGGATACTTGCAGACCGAAAGAACCACGCAAAGCGTGCACTTTCCTCTTTCGGTCCCCAAGTATCCCGCAGGAGTCCGGGGGCGCGAAGCCCCCGGCGCCCGCCGCCGCGCGCGCCATCCCCGCTTGCATCCCTGCGCACCCTCCCCTATAAGCCCGCATCCTTCCGCAATACCCATGAACCGGCGATGCCTCTCGTGGACGGGCCGCGGAAGGCGCAAGGCCCGTTTCCTATGAAGCCGCCCGACACGAACGGAGCCCGCATGCCGCTTTACGAGCATGTCCTCATCGCGCGCCAGGACTTGTCCAGCGCGCAGGCCGAAGGCCTCATCGAACACTTCTCCACGGTTCTCGCGGACAACGGCGGCAAGGTCGTCGAGTTCGAGTACTGGGGCGTCAAGACGATGGCCTACAAGATCAACAAGAACCGCAAGGGCCACTACGCCTACATCAAGTCCGACGCCCCTGCGGCGGCGGTGCAGGAGATGGAGCGTCTGGCCCGCCTGCATGACGATGTCATGCGCGTGCTGACCATCAAGGTCGACGCCCACGAGGAAGGCCCCTCGGTCCAGATGCAGAAGCGTGACGAACGCTCCGAGCGTGGCGACCGGCCCGACCGTGGCGACCGTGGCGACCGCCCGGATCGTGGCGACCGTCCGAGCTTTGGCGGCGACCGTGGCGACCGCCCCAGCTTTGGTGGCGAGCGGCCCAGCTTTGGCGGTGACCGCCCAAGCTTCGGCGGCGATCGCCGGCGCTGATCAGGCACGAGGAAAGGATACATCATGGCTACCAAACCGTTTTTCCGTCGTCGCAAGGTCTGCCCGTTCTCCGGCGACAACGCGCCGAAGATCGACTACAAGGACGTGCGCCTGCTGCAACGCTACATCTCCGAGCGTGGCAAGATCGTGCCGTCGCGCATCACCGCCGTCTCGGCCAAGAAGCAACGCGAACTGGCCCGCGCCATCAAGCGCGCCCGCTTCCTCGCCCTGCTGCCCTATGCCGTGAAGTAAGGAGAGACCCACATGCAAGTCATCCTGCTCCAGCGCGTGGCCAAGCTTGGCCAGATGGGCGAAGTCGTCAACGTCAAGGACGGCTACGCCCGCAACTACCTGCTGCCGCAAGGCAAGGCCCTGCGCGCCAACGAGTCCAACATCAAGTCGTTCGAGCACCGCAAGACCCAGCTCGAAGCGCATAACCTCGAGACCCGGAAAGAGGCGGAAGGCTTCGCCGGCACGCTCGACGGTCAGGTGTTCGTCGTGATTCGCTCGGCCTCCGACGCCGGCGTGCTCTACGGCTCGGTCACCACCCGTGACGCGGCCGAGGCCGCGGCGGCGGGCGGTTTCACCGTGAACCGCGCGCAGATCGTGCTCGACCGGCCGATCAAGGATCTGGGCATTCACCCGGTCTCGGTCGTGCTGCACCCTGAAGTGACCGTGACGATCAGGCTCAACGTCGCCCGTTCGCCGCAAGAGGCCGAACTTCAGGCCGCGGGCAAGTCGATCCAGGAACTGGCGGCCGAAGCCGAAGCCGCCGCCGAGTTCGAAATCGCCGAACTCTTCGACGAAATGGGCGCCGCGAACGTGGACGGCGAGGACATGGGCCGCTAAGCCCTTCTCCAGAAACAAAGACCAGGGCCGCACCGGGCAACCGGTGCGGCCTTTTCAATCCCTGCCCCATGTCGGGAACGGCGCAGCCGCCGCGGGCGCGCGCAGCTAGGGTCGCAGCAGACACCGCCGAAGGCCGCCCGCATGACCGCCACCGCCCCGCCCGCGACCAGCGCCAACTCGCGCGGCATCCTGCTTTTGTGCATCGGCATCGCCGTCTTCTCGGGCCAGGACGTGATCCTGAAGCTGCTCAGCGGCGGCTACCCGCTGTCCGAGGCGATGACGCTGCGCGCCCTCGTCACCGCGCCCCTGCTGCTGATCCTCGTGCACCGCGACGGCGGGCTCGGCACCCTTGTCACCCCCGGCCTGCGCCGGATGCTGGGGCGCGGCGTGATCATGTTCGTCGCCTATACCGCCTATTACCTCGGCCTCGCAGGGCTGCCGATGGCCACGGCGGTCGCGCTCTACTTCTCGGCGCCGCTGTTCATCACCCTCCTCTCGGCGCTCGCCCTGCACGAAGGTACGGGCTTTCGCCGCTGGGTCGGCGTGCTGACCGGCTTTGTCGGCGTCATCATCATGGTGCGCCCCGGGTCGAGCCTGTTCGACTGGGCCGCGCTGCTGCCGGTGGTGTCGGGCATGGCCTACGCCGTCTCGATGGTCACCGCGCGCCGCCTTGGCAGCACCGAAACCGCCCCGGCGCTGGCGTTCTGGGGTAACGCGGTGTTCCTTGGCGGGGCGGTGGTGATGGCCGCCGTCTTCGGCTCCGGCCGCTTCGACACCGACGCGACGCCCAGCCTCGCCTTCCTCACCCGCGCCTGGGTGATGCCGACCCTGCCCGACGCCGCCCTGATGATGGCCTGCGGCGTGATCGCCGCCGCGGGGCTGACGCTGCTGACCCAGGCCTACCGCATCGGCGAGGCCCATGTCGTCACGCCCTTCGAGTATTCCGCGATGATCTGGGGCGTGCTGAACGGTTGGCTGTTCTGGGGCGACTGGCCCGACACCGTGGGCTGGCTCGGCATCGCGGTGATCGTGGCGGCGGGGCTCTATGTGCTGTGGCGCGAGGCGGTGCGGGCGGGGGACGGCCCGGCGCCGCCATGAAAAAGGGCCGCCACGCGGCGGCCCCTTCCCGAATTCCCGGCGAACCGCCGCGCCTTACATCTCGTCCAGCGCGTCCACGGCGACCTTCAGATCGTCCTTCGACACGTGCTTCTCGGTCACGTTGGCGCCGGACACGATATGGTCCACCACCTTGTCCTCGAAGATCGGCGCGCGCAGTTGTTGCTGCATCTGCGGGTTCTTCTGCACGAATTCGAAGAACGCGCGCTCCTGCCCCGGATACTGCCGTGCCTGCGCCAGCACCGCCTGCGTCATCTCGGCGTCGGTCACCTGGATCTCGTGCTTGCGGCCCATCTCGGCCAGCAGCAGGCCCAGACGGACCCGGCGCACGGCCAGCGTCTTGTGCTCGTCGCTCACCGCGATGGCGTCATGGTTGTGGCCATGCTCCTCGGGGTGCTCCTCGTGCCAAAGCTGGTGGGCGATCTGGTTCGCCTCGGCGTCGACCAGGGTTTCCGGCAGTTCGAACGACACCATCTTGTCAAGCTGGTCCAGCAGCGAGCGCTTCAGCACCGCGCGGGCGGCGCCATTGTATTCGGCCTCCAGCCGCTCGGCGATCTGCGTGCGCAGGTCGGCCAGGCTTTCGGCGCCATACTTCTTGGCCAGTTCGTCATTGACCTCGGCGGCGACCGGCGCCTTCACCTCTTTCATCGTGCAGGCAAAAAGCGCGTCCTTGCCGGCCAGATGCGCGGCCTGGTACTCGGCCGGGAAGGTCACCTGCACCTCGATCGCGGCGCCCGCCGCAACGCCGATCAACTGCTCCTCGAAGCCCGGAATGAACGAGCCCGAGCCCAGCACCAGCGGATAGTCGTCCGCCGCGCCGCCCTCGAACGGCACGCCGTCGACCGAACCCAGGAAGTCGATCACCACCTGGTCGCCCGACTGCGAGACTTCGCCCTCGCCCCGCGCGACGAAGTCCTGCGACGACTTGGCCAGTTCGGCCAGCGCCTCGTCCACCGCGGCGTCGTCGGCCTTGACCACCAGCTTGTCCACCGCAACCTGCGACGGGTCGATCTCGGGGATCGCGGGCAGCGCCTCGTAGGTCATCGCGACCACGACGTCCTGACCCTCGGCCCAGGTTTCGCCGTTCTGCATCTTCACGTCGGGCTGCAAGGCCGGGCGGTCGCCGGTGGCCTCGAAGTGCTCCTTCATCGCGCCGTCGATGGCTTCCTGCATCGCGTCGCCCAGAATGCGCGGGCCGAACTGCTTGCGCAGGATCGGCATCGGCACCTTGCCCTTGCGAAAGCCCTTGATCTCGATGTCGGGCTGCGCCTCGACCAGCTTTTCCAGCACCTTGGCGTCCAGTTCCGCCGCCGTCACCGTGATGGTGTAGCCGCGTTTCAGACCGTCCTTCAGGGTCTCGGTGACCTGCATCTTCACGTCCTTTTTTCTCTCTGGTGCGGGTGAAGGGACTTGAACCCCCACGCCTCGCGGCGCCAGAACCTAAATCTGGTGCGTCTGCCAATTTCGCCACACCCGCATGAAGCAAAGACAGCCCCGCCGAACCTTCCCGGCAGGGCCGTCCCGAAATCCGCGCTGTTCTAACAAAGCCACAGGCGGGATGCGAGGGAAAAAAGAAGCCCCGAAAAAGCTCGCCGTTAACGCATTGTTGCCGTATTTTGATGGAAAAAAGAAAAGGCAGGTTGAAGATGAGGCAGGCCGATGTCGAAACCCACAATCCCCGCTTCCGTCGTGCCGATGCTGGATGAGGCGGCGGTCGCCCCCTGCACCGGGCTTCTTGCCGGAACGCAGGTGCTGACCCTCGCCGGCGAGATACCGGTGGAGTTTCTCAACCCCGGCGACCGCATCATCACCCGCGCCGGCGCACGCACCCTGTGCCGCATCACCGCTCGCACGATCCGCAACGCCCGCGTCGCCCGCCTCAGCGCCGGATCGCTCGGCCACGACCGGCCGGGGCGCGACCTCATGATCGGTGCCGACCAGCCGGTGCTGGTGCGCGACTGGCGCGCCAAGGCGCTGTTCGGCGCGCCCCAGGCGATGGTGCCGGTGTCGCGGCTGGCCGATGGCCACTATGTCCGCGTCGTGACGCTGGTCACCGCGCAGGTGATCACGCTGGAATTCGACCGCGACGAAATCGTCTACGCCGACGGGGTGGAGCTTGGCTGCCCGGCGTTCGCCAGGGCCTGAGCCGCCAGCACCCGGAACACCGCGGGCAGTTGCTCCGGCAGGTCCTCGGCAATCAGCCCCGGCCCGAAGCTCAGCGCACACTCCACATGCAGCCAGGCTGCGGTTTCCGCCGCCTGCATCGGCGCAAAGCCGCGCGCCAGCAGCCCGGCGATGAACCCCGCCAGCACATCGCCCGCCCCCGCCGTCGCCAGCCAGGGCGCCGCGCGATCGTAGGCCGCCGCGTTGACGCTGCACCGCCCCGAAGGGTCGGCGATCACCGTATCCGCCCCCTTGTAAAGCACCACGCAGCCCGCCCGCGCCGCCGCCTCGCGGGTCGCGTCCACCTTGGAATAAGCCGGGCCGCTGGTTGGCGGGGCCGCGAGCTTCGCCGCAAGATCCGGAAACAATCGCGCGAATTCGCCCCCGTGCGGCGTCAGCACACACTTGCCGTGGACCTGCGCGAACAGCCCCGCATCCGCCGCCAGCGCCGTCAACGCATCCGCATCCAGCACCAGCGCCCGCCCCCCCGAGGCCAGCGCCACCGGCAGCATCGCCGCCGCCCGCGCGACCCCCAGCCCCGGCCCGAGGCCGAGCGCGTTGATCCGCCGGTCCGCCAGCACCGCCGCCAGCGCCGCCGCATCCTCGACCGGCCGCAGCATCACCGCATCCAGCCGCGCCGCGTTCTCCGCCACCGCCTCCGCCGGGCACCCCAGCGTCACCAGCCCGGCCCCGATCCGCAAGGCCCCGCGTGCCGCCAGCCGCCCGGCGCCGCCGTGGCCGGGCGCGCCCGCCAGCACCAGCGCGTGGCCGTGGGCGTATTTGTGGCCCTGCGGCTTCACCTGCGCGTCATCCGGCCGCGTCTCTTCCACCACCGCATCGCCATCGGCGCGCAGCATGGCGTCCATCTGCGCGGCAAGCCCGATCGGCACTACCCGCAGCCGCCCCGACAGCCGCGCCCCTTCGTCCAGGACATGCCCGAGCTTCGCGCGCTCGAACGTCACCGTCAGGTCCGCCGCCCGCTCGATGAACCCGCCGTCAGCCCGCACCCGCCCGCTGTCGGCGCAGAGCCCCGAGAGGATGTCGACCGCCACGATCCGGCAGCCGCGCGCGACCGCCATCTCCAGCAGCCCCCAGACCCCCGGCGCGATCGCGCGGGCAAGCCCGGTGCCGAACATCGCATCGACCACCAGCGGTCCGCCGTCGAGATCGCGCCAGTCGAACGCCGCGGTCGTGCCAACCGGACCCATCGCCGCCCACCTGGCCCGCATCGCGGCGGCATCGGGCGTCAGCGTCGGGCCAAGCGCCACCACCTTGACCGCCCAGCCGAACGCGCGCAGCAACCGCGCCACCACGAACCCGTCGCCACCGTTGTTGCCCGGCCCGCACAGCACCACCGCGCGCCGCGCCCCCTCACTTTCGGTCGGCAAATATCCCGGGGGTGCGGGGGCAGCGCCCCCGCGGCTTGCCCCAAGCTCCGGCCATTCGGCGAAAATCGCCGCCACCACCCCCTGGCCCGCGCGTTCCATCAACTCCCGCCCGGTCACCGCCCCCGCGGCGATTGCCGCCTGTTCGATGGCGCGCATTTGGGCAGATGTCAGAAGTTCGGTCATCGTCGGCCCCTCCGGATTCGCAATCCGCCCAAGAAATAGGCGGCTTGCATGGATTTTGATCGCCACCGCCAGAATCCCCCGGCTCCGCGCGCTTCGTCCAGCCTATCCAATTGTCCCTCCCGCGCGGAAGTGGTCAGTCACAGTCGGACAGTGCTTCAGCGGAGAGTCGGCGGCGATGAAGAAAATCGAGGCGATCATCAAGCCCTTCAAGCTCGACGAGGTGAAGGAAGCCTTGCAGGAGGCCGGCATTCAGGGCCTTTCAGTGATCGAGGTCAAGGGCTTCGGGCGCCAGAAGGGCCATACCGAGCTTTACCGCGGCGCCGAATATGTGGTGGATTTCCTGCCCAAGGTGAAGATCGAGGTGATCCTCGCCGATGATCAGGTCGAAGGCGCGATCGCGGCCATCATCGGCGCCGCCCGCACCGAAAAGATCGGCGACGGCAAGATCTTCGTCTACCCCTGCGAACAGGCGATCCGCATCCGCACCGGCGAATCGGGCGACGAAGCAATCTGACAGACGCGCCCGCGCCTTGGCGCCGGGCCGGAATTACGCTCAACAGAAGGGATCATGGCGACATGAGCAAGGATAAGGTTCTGAAGATCCTGAAGGACGAGGAGGTCGAATATGTCGACATCCGCTTCACCGACCCGCGCGGCAAGCTGCAGCACGTCACCGTCTGCGCCGACCTCGTGGACGAGGATTTCATCGACGAGGGCTTCATGTTCGACGGCTCGTCGATCGCGGGCTGGAAGTCGATCGACCAGTCCGACATGAAGCTGATGCCGGATACCTCATCGGCCTACATGGACCCGTTCTACGCGGAAAAGACGCTGTGCATCCATTGCAACGTCGTCGAGCCCGACACCAACGAGCCCTACAGCCGCGACCCGCGCTCGACTGCGCAGAAGGCCGAAGCCTACCTGAAATCCTCGGGCATCGGCGACACGTTCTATTGCGGGCCGGAAGCCGAATTCTTCATCTTCGACGACGTGCGCTACGCGGTCACGCCGCGCAAGGTGGGCTACGAGATCGACGCCGAGGCGGCGGCCTGGAACACCGATGCCGAATTCGACTCGGGCAACCTGGCGCACCGCGCGGGCCACAAGGGCGGCTACTTCCCGGTCAACCCGGTCGACGAGGCGCAGGATCTGCGCGGCGAGATGCTGTCCACCATGAAGCGCATGGGGATGAAGGTCGACAAGCACCACCACGAGGTCGCGACCTGCCAGCACGAACTCGGCATGATCTTCGGCAAGCTCACCGAGCAGGCCGACAACATGCAGAAGTACAAATACGTCATCCACAACGTGGCGCATGCCTACGGCAAGACCGTCACCTTCATGCCCAAGCCGATGAAGGGTGACAACGGCTCGGGGATGCACGTCAACATGTCGATCTGGAAGGACGGCAAGCCGCTTTTCGCGGGCGACAAGTATGCCGACCTCAGCCAGGAGGCGCTTTACTTCATCGGCGGCATCCTCAAGCACGCCAAGGCGCTGAACGCGATCACCAACCCCGCGACCAACAGCTACAAGCGCCTGATCCCCGGCTTCGAAGCCCCGGTGCTGCGCGCCTACTCGGCCCGCAACCGCTCTGGCTGCGTCCGGATTCCGTGGACGGAATCGCCCAAGGCCAAGCGCGTCGAGGCCCGCTTCCCCGATCCGGCGGCGAACCCCTACCTCGCCTTCGCGGCGCTGCTGATGGCCGGTCTGGACGGCATCAAGAACAAGATCGACCCCGGCCCGGCCTCCGACAAGGATCTTTATGACCTGCCGCCGGAAGAACTGGCCGCGATCCCGACCGTCTGCGGTTCGCTCCGCGAGGCGCTGACCGAACTGGAGGCCGATCACGACTTCCTGCTGGCCGGCGACGTGTTCACCAAGGACCAGCTTGAAGGCTACATGGCGCTGAAGTGGGAAGAGGTCTACGCCTACGAACACACGCCGCACCCGATCGAGTACCAGATGTATTACAGCTGCTGACCGGGCTCACTCCCGGTTCGGACGAGGGGCGCGCCACCTGGCGCGCCCTTTGCATTGGCGCGGGATCGTCTTGCGGCGGGAAACCGTACCCCGAACCGCAGCCCGAACCGCACCTCTCGCCGAACACTCGCCGACATGCGGCGCAACGCAACCTGCGGGCTATAGTGTTGCCGCAATTGTGCGGGAATTTTCCACAATGCGCCCCCAATGGGAGCACATTCCTCAATCATAGCTTAACGCGTAGCTTGGTTTGAGGAGTCCGTCATGGCGACCAAAGGCACAAGTACGAGTGTTTCGCTTTTGTATGTCGAACGTCCGGTCTTCAACTTCGTCCGCTATGTGGACAATCTCGAACGCGCGCTGCGCGAAAGTCAGCATGACCGCTTCGACCTGCGCTGGGACAATGACGACTTCGTGGTTTTCGACATCGACGGCAGCCGGGTCGTGCTGGGCTACTGCGACCTGGTCAGCGAGGCCGTGCATCAACTGGGCGAACCCGCGGCCTATGCCGCAGCCCTGGTGCTGGCGGTCGGCCCGAGCGGGCGCAACTGGATGCCGCAACCCATCGCCGACAACGCCCGCGAGTTGTGCATGTCGGTGATCGAGCGCATCCAGACCCGCAATTCCGCCGACCTGATCCTGTGGACCGAAACCCCCGGCGTCTTTACCGCCGACACCTTCGACAGCCTGGTGGACGCCGCGATCTCGACCCCGCTGGCCGAGGCCGAGGACGCGGTCGACAGCGAAAATGCCAACATCTTCGCCTCGACCCCGACGCCGCGGATGATCGACCGCTTCGGCGAACCGCCGGTCGCCCGCCTGCTGGACCGGCTGGCCGCCGAAATCCGCCCCCACGACACCCTGCACGCGACCCGCGTGACGGAACGCCCGGTCGTGCCGGACTATGCCCTCGTGGTGGCCGCCGCGGTCATGCCGATGCCCGATCAGCGCAAGCCCTCGCCCCCCGACATGGCGCGCATCCGCGATGCGCTCTACCCGCCGGAACCGGAAGGCGAACGCCGCAAGAAGGAACCGCTGGTCCGCCGCATCACGCTTTACAGCCTGAACACGACGTTGATGATCGTGGCCCCGCCGATCGGCGCGGCGCTGATGACCTACAGCGTGCTCGGGCGCGAGGACTCGCGCACCACGGCCCGCGTCATGGCGCTGACCGGCGCGGTGTTCGCGATCACCCACGCCTTCCTCCGCGGTTACTTCCACATCGGCGCCTGACGACCGACTTACCCCCCCGCGCGGTGGATCGGGTGCTCGTGCAGCGCCTGTTCCTGCGCCGGTGTCAGGTTGTCGCGACGCAACACCCAGGTGTGGATTGCGAAGACCACTGCATTCGTGCGCGGCAGCCGCGTCAGGCTTTGCCGTTCCGACCGGATGTAGGGCGCGACACCCTGCGGCTTGGGCCGCGGCGCCGCCTCGGTGCGCGGATGGTGCAGCGTTGCGTCGGTGTAGTGCAGCGCGTTCGCCCGCCACAGGCCCTGCCCCGGCCGGATCGCCTCAAAGAGCCGCTGCACCCGGCGGGCAAGGTCGGCGTCGTAGACCGCGACCGGAACATGGATGCCGATCAGCGGACGGAGGAACTTTTCCGCCAGCGTCCAGCTTGCCGGAAAGCACAGGATCGCGCCGGTCAGGATGTGCTCGCCCTCGCCTTCGGCGCGTTCCAGCAGGCAGAAATCCTCCTGGCAAAGCCGCCCCAGCGTCAGCAGCGGCTCCGCGCAGTCGAGCGGCACCACCACACCATCGGGCCGGGTGACCGTCTGCGTCGCAACCGTATAGCCCGGCTTGCCGCGCAGATCGTCCAGCACCACCTCCAGCAATTCCTCCGCCGCCGGGCGCGCACGGTCCGACAGCGCGTGGACGGCCTCGCGCCGGGTGGCGATCAGCCGGTCCCGTTCGGCCATCTGGCCGGCGAAGGCGTCATCGGCGCGCAGCCAGTCGCCCGGTTCCAGCGGCAGGATGCCCGGCAGGCGCCGGGTGCGGGGATCGGCCCAGGGGGCGAACGGCAGGCTGGCTTGTAGAATCTCGGTCATGGCGCCGGGATACCCCAAACCGGGCGGGCCGGAACAGGCCCAAACCGACGCCCCCCGTCGCATTCCGGCGCGCGCACCGGGCCCGGCGGCACGCATCCTGACCCCAACAGGGGGGCACCGATGACCACGCATTATTCTGACCGCCGCAAGATCGACCCGAGCCGGGGCCAGACGCTGGGCGACGGCAGCCCGAACGACCTTGACCGGGTGGAGATCGGGCCGACGCAACTGGCGTTTCGCGAATGGGCGGCGGCGGGGCTGACGCCGCCCAACCTGACCGCGATGCGCGAATTCCGCTGGGGGCGGCTGACGCAGGCGCTGGTGGACCGCGACATCGGCGGCGTGCTGATGTTCGACCCCTTGAACATCCGCTACGCCACCGACACCACCAACATGCAATTGTGGAACAGTCACAACCCCTTCCGCGCCGTTCTTCTGTGCGCCGACGGGCATATGGCGATCTGGGACTACAAGCAGGCGCCGTTCCTGACCGCCTTCAACCCGCTGGTCAAGGAGGTCCGCTCGGGCGCCTCGTTCTTCTATGCCGTGACCGGCGACCGCGGCGACGCGGCGGCGCAGTCCTTCGCGGGCCAGATCGACGAGGTGATGCGGGCCCACGCGGGCCGGAACCGGCGGCTGGCGGTCGACAAGATCATGGTCGCCGGTCTGCGCGCGCTGGAACGCGCCGGGTTCGAGGTGCTGGAGGGCGAGGAGGTCACCGAACGCACCCGCGCCATCAAGGGCCCGGACGAGATCCTGGCGATGCGCTGCGCCCACCACGCCTGCGAGGCGGCGATCGCCGAGATGGAGGCGGCGGCGCGCGATGGCATCCCCCGGGGCGGCATGTCGGAGGATGACGTCTGGGCCGAACTCCACGCGGGCAACATCCGCCGCGGCGGCGAGTGGATCGAGACGCGGCTGCTGGCCTCGGGCCCGCGCACCAACCCGTGGTTTCAGGAATGCGGGCCCCGGATCATCCGGCCCGATGAAATCGTTGCCTTCGACACCGACCTGATCGGCGCCTACGGCATGTGCATCGACATCTCGCGCACCTGGTGGGTCGGCGAGGCCCGGCCGACCAACGCGATGATCTCGGCCATGCACCACGCGATGGACCATATCGAGGTGAACCGGTCGCTGCTGAAACCCGGCGTGACGGTGCGCGAACTGACCCACGGCGGCCATCAGCTTGACCCGCAATACTGGGCGCAGAAATATTCGTGCAAGATGCACGGCGTCGGCCTGTGCGACGAATGGCCCTTCGTGCCCTACCCCGACGGCTGGGTCGATGGCGCCTTCGAGGTGGTGCTGGAACCCGGCATGACGCTGTGCGTCGAGGCGCTGGTGTCGCCCGAGGGCGGCGACTTCTCGATCAAGCTGGAGGATCAGGTGCTGATCACCGAAACCGGCTTTGAAACGCTGACGCGCTATCCGTTCGACCCGCGGCTGACCGGCCGGGCGTGATAACGGCGGCGAAAAATCGGGCAAATTCTGCGCGTTGTCGGAAAAAATGTCCACCCGAGGGAAAACAGCCAAGGCACGGCTTGCTTTTGAATGCCCGTTCAATAAGCTTGCGGCTACAACGCGCCCTGCGCGGGCTTGACCCGTGCGAAAGGCCAGAGCACCCGGATCAGCCGGGTCAGCAACAGGGATACGCCAAACGTGCTTGATGCACCGGATACGTCTGCAATCGCCATTCGTCAGGTCAGCAAGGTCTTCGGCACCGGGGACGACCGCGTCACCGCGCTGGCCGAGGTCGAGATCGACATCCGGGCGAATGAATTCTTCACCCTCCTTGGCCCGTCCGGCTGCGGCAAGACCACCCTGCTGCGCCTGATCGCCGGGTTCGATTACCCGACCACCGGCGAAATTCGCCTTTATGGCGAGGATATCGCCCGCCTGCCGCCCTACAAGCGGCCGATCAACACGGTGTTCCAGAACTACGCCCTGTTCCCGCACATGACGGTGGGGCAGAACATCGGCTTCGGCCTTGAAATGCTGGGCAAGCCGAAGGCCGAGATCGCGGCGCGGGTGGATCAGATGCTCAAGCTGGTCCGCATGGAGGAGTTGAAGAACCGCAAGACCAGCCAAATCTCCGGCGGCCAGCAGCAGCGCGTGGCGCTGGCCCGCGCGCTGGCGCCGCAGCCCAAGGTGCTGTTGCTGGATGAGCCGCTGTCGGCGCTCGACTACAAGCTGCGCAAGGAGATGCAGCTTGAACTGAAGCGGTTGCAGCATGAAACCGGCATCACCTTCATCTTCGTCACCCACGATCAGGAAGAGGCGCTGACGATGAGCGACCGCATCGCGGTGATGTCGAAGGGCCATGTGCTGCAGATCGGCTCGGCGCACGAGATCTATGACAAGCCGTCGGAACGCTTCGTGGCGAACTTCATCGGCGAGACCAACTTTCTGGAAGGCGCGGTGATCGCCATCGACGGCGCCAATGCCAGCGTGCGGCTGGGGGCCGGGGCCACGCTGTCGGCGGGCGTGCCGGACGGCTTTGCGCCCAGGGGCCGCACCACCGTGGTGATCCGCCCCGAACACGCTGAGGTGGTGGCGCCCAGCGGCGCCGAGGCCTTCGCCGGCACCGTCGCGAACGTGGTCTATTTCGGCACCGACACGCATTACTACGTCACCCTCGACGGCGGCGAGGAATTCATGGTGCGGCGCCAGAACAGCCGCGGCGCGCAGGTGTTCGACACCGGCGCCCGCGTCGGCATCCGCGTCGACGAGGGCGCCGCCCGCGTGCTGAGGGATTAGGGATGACCGACACCCCCCCCGTCAACGATTTCGAGGCCGAGGCGACCCGCGCCGCCGCCCGCCGCAACCGCGCCCTCGCCAGCCCGGCGGTGGTGATCGTGACGCTGTTCGGCATCGTGCCGCTGTTGATCGTGCTGGTCTATTCCTTCCTCGCGCCCGCGCCCTATGGCGGCGTGCTGTGGCAGTTCACGCCCAACGCCTACATGAACTTCCTGTTTCAGCGCGACATCTTCTCGGACGCGCTGCAATTCTCGCCCGACTTCCTGATCATCTACTTCCGCTCGTTCGTCTTTGCGGTGGTGACCACGGTGGTCTGCCTCGGCATCGGCTTTCCGACCGCCTACTTCATGGCGACCCGGCCGCCCGCGCAGCGCAACTGGTGGGTTCTGCTGATCACCATTCCGTTCTGGTCGAACCTGCTGGTGCGCACGCTGGCGATCATGTTCATCATCCGCGACGAGGGGCTGATCAACATCACGCTGATGAGCCTGCACATCATCGACAAGCCGATCACCCTGCTTTACACTAACTTCGCCATCGTGCTGGGGCTGCTCTACAGCTTCCTGCCGTTCATGGTGCTGCCGCTGTACGCCAGCCTGGAAAAGCTCGATTTCCGTCTGGTCGAGGCGGCTTACGACCTTTACGCCACCCGCCGACAGGTGCTGTGGCGGATCATCATCCCGATGTCGATGCCGGGTATCGTGGCGGGCAGCCTGCTGGTCTTCATCCCGACGCTGGGCGCCTATGTGACGCCGCTGATCCTGGGCGGCGGCACCCACCTGATGATCGGCGACCTGATCGCGCAGCAGTTCGGCTCGGGGCGGAACTGGCCGCTGGGTTCGTCGCAGGCATTGATCCTGATGGCGGCGGTGCTGGTGGCGCTGTTCTTCTATGTCCGGGCGACGACGCGGGGGACGAAGCATGGCTGAAAAGCTTCTGCTCGACACCAAGGAACAGCCGGGCTTTCGCGGCGTGGCACTCTTCTGCCTGTTCGTGCTCTATGCGCCGATCCTGATCCTGATGATCTTCTCGTTCAACTCGGGGTCGATCGTCACGCACTGGGAGGGCATCAGCCTGCACTGGTACGGCACCGCGCTGGCGAATGAAGATTTCCACTCGGCGGCGAAGAACACGATGATCATCGCCGTCACCGCCACCATCGTGTCGACCGTCACCGCCACGCTGGCGGCGATCGGGATGACGCGGGTGAAGCCCTGGCGCGGCCTGATGGCCGCCTTCATGGTGATCAACCTGCCGCTGATGGTGCCCGAGATCGTCACCGCGATCGCGACGCTTTCCTTTTTCGCGCTGGTGGCGGGCCGACTGGGCATCAACCTGGGCATCGGCAACCTGATCATCGCGCATTCGGTGTTCTGCATCCCCTTCGCCTACATGCCGATCCGGGCCCGGCTGGAGGATATGGACCTGACGCTGGAACAGGCCGCCGCCGACCTTTACGCGACGCCCTGGCACGCCTTCCGCCGGGTGACGCTGCCCTTGCTGGTGCCCGGCATCCTGTCGGGCATGGCGCTGGCCTTCATCGTCTCGTTCGACGACTTCACCATCACCCAACTGGTGGCCGGGCCGGGCCAGACCACCCTGCCGCTGTACATCTGGAACCAGATCCGCCGCCCGATGACGCCCGAGATCAACGCGATCTCCACCATCCTCCTGATGGTCTCGATCATCGTGGTGGCGATCTCGTTCCTGATCGCGCGCAAGCGCCGCTGACCTGATCGCGCGCAAGCGCCGCTGAACCTGCAAGCCGAAAGACCAACAGAGGAGACGACAATGAAAAAAGGACTGATGGCCGCCATGATGGCGACGGCCGCACTGGCCGTGGCGCTGCCCGCCCTCGCGGATGGCGAGTTGCACATCTACAACTGGGGCGACTACACCAACCCCAAGCTGATCGACAAGTTCGAGAAGCAGTACAACATCAAGGTCACGCTCGACGACTACGACTCCAACGAGACGATGCTGTCGAAGGTGCGCGCCGGAAACTCGGGTTACGACATCGTCGTGCCCTCCGACTACACCGTGAAGATCATGGTCGGCGAGGGGCTGCTGGAAAAGACCGAGCCTGACCAGATGTCGAACTTCAAGAACGTCAAGCCGGAATACGTCGGCGTCTACTGGGACGACGGCCGCCACTATTCGGTGCCGTGGCAGTTCGGCACCACCGCCTTTGCGGTGGACACGTCGAAGTTCAAGGGCGACATCAACACCTACGCGATCCTCTTTGACACCCCGGCCGAGCTGAAGGGCCAGATCAACGTGCTGGACGACGAGAACTCGGTCATCCACGCCGCCGAACGCTACCTTGGCCTGCCGCGCTGCGGGGCCGACAAGGACGCGCTGAAGAAGGTCAACGACCTGCTGCTGAAGGCCAAGGCCGACTGGAAGACCTTCAGCTATGACACCATCACCAAGATGACCTCGGGCGACGTGATCGTGACGCAAACCTGGAACGGCGCGGCCTACCGGATGCGGCAGAAGATGCCGACGGTGGCCTTTGCCTATCCCAAGGAAGGCATCGAAGGCTGGATGGACAACGTCACCGTGCTGAAGGGCGCGAAGAACATGGACAACGCCAAGCTCTTCCAGAACTTCATCATGGACCCGGAAAATGCCGCGCTGATCTCGGAATTCGCGGGCTACAACAACGGCATCGAGGGCAGCCTGAAGTTCCTGCCCGCCGAGTTCGCGACCTCGCCCGAGGTAACGCCGCCGGCCGGCACGCCGGTGCCCGAGTTCGTGCCGCCCTGCCCGCCCGAGGTTGTCGACATCTACAACAAGATCTGGACCAACCTGCGCAAGTGATCCCGACGGGGGGCCTTCGGGCCCCCCGTTCCCGTTCAGGACAAAGCATGACCCCCGATCCCACGTCCGATCCGCGCCCGGCCATCATGGCAGGTTCGCCCCCGACGCTGATCCCGCCGCGCCTCGACTGGGACCGCGCGCCGTGGAACCGCTGGAGTTTTCAGCACATCCGCGAGGTGCAGCCCACCGCCGAGGTCTGGCGCGGGCCGGGGCCGGTGACGCCGCTGGCGCGGGCGGAACGCGATCTCGATACGCTCGACGTGCCGCAGGTCGGCGGCGGGCAGGGGCCGCTGACACGGCTGTGGCAGGACACCTATACCGACGGCTTCCTGCTGATGCAGGACGGCGCGGTTGTGGTAGAGCGGTATTTCAACGGCATGACCCCGCGCAGCCTGCACCTGTCGCAGTCGGTCGCCAAGACGGTGACGGGCGCGGTGGCGGGCATCTTGATTGGGCGCGGGCTCCTGGACCCCGCCGCCCCGGTGACGGCGTATCTGCCGGAACTGGCCGCCACCGGCTGGAACGGCGCGCTGTTGCAGCATGTGCTGGACATGACCACCGGCGTGCGGTTCGACGAGACCTATGAGAACCCGACCTCCGAGATCGGGCAGCTTGATGTCGCCTGCGGCTGGAAGCAGCCGCCGCCCGAGGCCGACCCGGCTTTTGTCTGGCCGGAACACGTCTGGAAGCTGATTGTGAGCCTGAAGGATCAGGTGCGGCCCCACGGGCAACGCTTCGAGTATCGCTCGATCGAGACCGACGTGCTGGCCTTCGCGATGGAGCGGGTAACGGGCAAGCGCCTGCCGCAACTGGTGTCGGAGGAAATCTGGCAACCGATGGGCGCCGAGGAAAGCGCCTGTTTCACGGTCGATCGCGCGGGCTATGCGCTGGCCGATGGCGGCTTCAACGCCAGCTTGCGCGACTATGCCCGTTTCGGCCAGTTGTTCCTGGGCGGCGGGGTGATCCCGCCCGGCTGGATCGCCGCGATCCGCAGCCGCAACAGTGCCGAATTCCCGCCCGAGGCGCGCGCCACCCTGCCCGAGGGCGGCTATCGCAACCAGTGCTGGCTGGGCAACCGCGACAACAGCCTGATCCTGGCGCGCGGGGTGTTCGGCCAGTTGATCTATATCGACCTTGCGCACAACGCGGTGGCGGTGAAGCTGTCAAGCTGGCCCGAGTTCCTCAGCCCGATGCGCGACGTGCCGACCCGCGCCGCGATTGCCGCGATGATCGCGGCGGTGGGGTAGGGCGTCGCGGGACCGCAAGGCAACTCTCCAGTGGAGAGTTGTCCGGTCCCGTTGCCCATAAGGCTGAAAGCCGTTGGGCAAGTTGGGTGCGGCTGGAACCGAACCGCGTTCATCGGGCCGCGCCTGCCTGGGCTGGCGCGGTAACGCGCCAGCCAGGGGGTGATGAGGGAAAAGCAAAGGTCCTGTAGACCTTTGCCCCGAAGAACGGCCGCCCCGTGGGCGGCCCGGGTGGCAGGCGCGGCCCGATGTGTCAACGGACACATCGGGCAAGATCCCCCCTGCAACAACCGCTCACCATCCCGTCAGGTCGCTGACACAGGCTTGCGGCGCGGCACCCGCCCCGGCAGGTTTCCGCCCAAGGGAGACCCGCATGCCAACCGAACGACTGACCTTCGAGGGCCGCGACGGCCTCCGACTTGCCGCCCGGCTCGACCTGCCCGAGGGGCCGCATCTCGCCACCGCGCTCTTTGCCCATTGCTTTTCCTGCGGCACGGACGTGGCCGCCGCGCGCCGCATCGCGCGCCGCCTGACCGCGCTCGGCATCGCCGTCTGCCGCTTCGATGTCACCGGCCTCGGCCATCCGGGCGGCGAGGTCGAGAACCCGAGTTTCAGTGCCAACGCCGCCGACCTGATGGCCGCCGCGCAGGCACTGGAGGCGCGCGGGATGCCGCCCGCGCTGCTGATCGGCCATTCGCTCGGCGGTGCCGCGATCCTGTGCATGGCGCCCTGGCTCGACTGCGCCCGCGCGGTGGTGACGCTGGCCACGCCCTTCGATCCGACCCATGCCGATGGCAACTACGGCGGCGCGCTGGAACGGCCGACCGATCGCGGCTGGGCCAGGATCGACCTTGGCGGGCGCAGCTTTCGCGTCGATGACCGCTTCATCGCCGACATCGCGCCGGGCAAGCTGCGCCAGGACCTTGGCAAGCTGAACAAGGCGCTCTTGGTGATGCACGCGCCGCGCGACCCGGTGGTCGGCATCGACAACGCGACCCGCATCTTCACCGCCGCGAAACACCCCAAGAGCTTTGTCACGCTTGACACCGCCGACCATCTGATCAGCGATCCTGCCGATGCCGACGCCGCCGCCGGGGTGATCGCCGCCTGGGCCGCGCGCCATCTCGACCTGCGCCCCCCGGCGCCGCCGCCCGGAGCGCCCGAGGGCGTGGTCCGCGTGACCGAGGCCGATCCGCGCGGCTTTCAGCAGGACGTGGCGCTGGGGCCGCGCCACCACCTGACCGCCGATGAGCCGCTGGCCTATGGCGGCACCGACCGCGGCCCGTCGCCCTACCAGTTGCTCGCCGCGGGCCTCGGCGCCTGCACCGCGATGACGATCCGGATGTATGCCCGCCGCAAGGGCTGGCCGCTGGCCCAGGTGATAGTCGAGGTGACGCATGACAAGGTGCACGCACAGGACTGCGCGCATTGCACCGAGGCCGACAAGATCGACCGCTTTACCCGCCGCATCACGCTGGAGGGCAAGCTCGACACCCCCCAGCGCGTCAAGCTGATCGAGATCGCCGACCGCTGCCCGGTGCACCGCACCCTCGGCGCCGCGACACGCATCGACACGGCGCTGGTGGGGTAAGGTTGCACCCCCCGGCGGTTCCGGCCAAGGATGGCGACCAACCGCAGGAGTCCCCGATGCAGGCGCATATCGTTCTGGCCCACCCCGAGCCGCAGTCGTTCAACGCGCACCTTGCCGCCGTGGCGCGCGAGGCGCTGATGGCGCAGGGCTGGGGCGTCACCGTCTCCGACCTTTACGCGATGGGCTTCGATCCCTGCGAGGGGCCGACGTACTACCCCGACCGCGCCGACCCGGCCCGGTTCGACGCGCAGTCCGAACAACGCCACGCCTCGGCCACCGGCACCCTGCCGCCCGAGGTGACAGCGGAAATCGCCCGCCTCGACGCCGCCGATCTGGTGATCCTGCAATACCCGATGTGGTGGCACCTGCCGCCCGCCATGCTGAAGGGCTGGTTCGACCGCGTGTTCGCCTATGGTGCCGTCTACCGCGGCGATTACCGCTTTGAAACCGGCCGCTTCATTGGCAAACGCGCGCTGCTGTCACCCACCGTGGGCACCAGCCGCGACACCTATGGCTTCGACGGGCGCAGCGGCGACATCGATCTGATGCTCTGGCCGGTCAATTTCACACTGGCCTATGTCGGCTTCGGCATCTGCGCGCCCCAGGTCGCCTATGGGGTCGAGGCGGGTCTGCGCTACTCCGATCCCGCCACGGTCGAGGCGCGGTTGCGTGGGATCACCGACGGTCACGCCGCGCGGATGGCGGGCATCATGGCCGAGCCGCTGGTGCCCTTCAACCGGATGGCCGACTGGGGCCCCGACGGCCGCATCAAGCCCGGCGCGCCGGTCCACAGCCCCTACATCCGCCGCCGCGAACGGCTGGAGATCGAGTAGGGCCGCCGACGCCGCGCCCCCCGGTCCGAAAGGACACCTTTCCGGGGATCGGTGCCAGGGCCGGTTGCCCATAAGGCTGAAAGCCGTTGGGCAGGGGCGTGCGGCCGGGTGCGTGTGGGATCATCGGGCCGCGCCTGCCTGGGCTGGCGCGGTAACGCGCCAGCCAGGGGGTGATGAGGGAAAAGCAAAGGTCCAGTGGACCTTTGCCCCGAAGAACGCCCGCCCCGTGGGCGGGCCGGGTGGCAGGCGCGGCCCGATGTGTCAACGGACACATCGGGCAAGACTCCTGCCCATCCGGCAACGCGACTCTTCCCGCGCCTGTCATCACGTCCTAGTCTCGCCCCATGACCCAACCCGCCGCCCTCTCTGCCCCCATCCCCCGCGCCGTGGTTGCCCTCGGCTTCGTGTCGCTCCTGATGGACGTCTCGTCCGAGATGACCTACGCGCTGCTGCCGGTGTTCATGGTCACCGTGATGGGCGCGCCGATGGCGGCGGTGGGGATGATCGAGGGCATCGCGCTGGCGACGGCGGCGATCGTCAAGGTCTTTTCCGGCGCGCTGTCGGACTGGCTGGGGCGGCGCAAGGCGCTGGCGGTGCTGGGCTACGGGCTGGCCGCCCTGACGAAACCGCTGTTTCCGCTCGCGCCCACACTGGCCTGGGTGGTGGCCGCGCGCTTTCTCGACCGGGTCGGCAAGGGCCTGCGCGGTGCGCCGCGCGACGCGATGATCGCCGATCTGGCCCCGCCCGAGGCGCGCGGCGCCGCCTTCGGCCTGCGCCAGTCGCTCGACCTCGCCGGGGCCTTCCTGGGCCCCTTGGGCGCGATGGTCGGCGTCTGGCTTTTCGCGGGCAACCTGCGCGCGGTGTTCTGGGTCGCGGTGGCGCCCGCCTTCCTCGCCCTTGGCCTCTTGATCGTCGCGGTGCGCGAGCCCGCCAGCAGCGCCCGCCCCGCCGCCCGCATTCCGCTGCGGCGGGCGGAACTGCGGCGGCTCAAGCCCGCCTACTGGCTGGTGGTCGGCGTCGCGAGCCTGATGACGCTGGCCGAGTTCAGCACCGCCTTCCTGATCCTGAAGGCGCAGGAAACCGGGCTGCCGCTGGCGCTGGTGCCGCTGGCGCTGGTCGGCGTCAACCTCGTCTCGTCGCTCGCCGCCTACCCGGCGGGGCGGCTCTCGGACCGAACGGGGCGCATCGGTCTGCTGGCCGCCGCCTTCCCGGTGCTGATCGCGGCCGATCTGGTGCTGGGCCTCGGCACCGGCCTCGGCGCGCTGGCGCTGGGTATCGCGCTCTGGGGCCTGCATGTCGGGCTGTCGCAGGGGCTGCTGGCCACGCTGGTCGCCGACATCGCCCCGCCCGACCTGCGCGGCACCGCCTACGGCATGTTCAACCTGATCACCGGGGTGGCGCTGCTGGTCGCCAGCACGCTGGCGGGCGTGCTCTGGCAGGCGGCGGGATCGGGCGCGACCTTCCTCGCCGGGGCGGGGCTGGCCGTCCTCGGCCTGATCGCCCTCGGCCTTGCCCGCCGCGCGATCCCGACGCTGGGCGCCACGCCCAAGGCCTAGCGCGAATTGCGTTTTATCTGACACAAGGACATCAGAATTCGCCCAAATCCTGGGGCGAATTCTGAGTCAAGATGAACGCAATTCGCTTTAGATGGCCGCGCCCCGCCGCACCCGCCGCCGCGCCACGACCTTCATCACCGTGAACTGCACCAGGAACAGCGCCAGCTTGCTGACCAGCGCATAGACCGCCATGACCGAGGCCCATTGCACCGGGTCGAGCCGCAGCGCCAGCACGATGTTCAGCCCGGCCGACAGGATCATCAGCCCGGCCCAGAGAAAGCCGAAACCCTCGACCACATCGGGCACCAGCTTTTGCACGATCGGGGGCATATAGCGCGTCATCCAGCCCCGCTTCAGCATGACGGCGCCAATGATCAGGTAGATCAGGCTCGGCTTCAGCATCACGATCCGCGCGTCGCCGGTCAGCAGCGCGACCCCGCCCGAGCCCAGCACCAGCCCGAGGCTGAGCCATTGCATCGTCTCGACCCGGCGGCCGCGCCAAAGCTCCCAGCCGATCTGGGCGGCACCCAGCGCCATGCCCGCCAGGATCGCCGACGGCACATCGCCGGTGGCGATCACGATGATGAGGAACAGCACGGTCGAGGCAAGGTCGGACAGCAAATGCCCGACCGCATGAACGAAGTATTGCACTGGCCACCGCCCTCTCGCTACTTCGCCGAACCCCTTACCAGACTCCCGCCCTCCGGTCCAGCCACCACACCGCTTGCGCCGCCCGGCGAAACCCGCGAAAGCTCGGATGCAGCGCAACAGCGGGACACGCCATGCTTTCCTACCAGCACCTTTACCATGCCGGAAACCTCGCCGACGTGCACAAGCACGCGCTGCTGGCGGTGATGCTCGATTACCTGACGCGCAAGGACAAGCCGCTCAGCTACCTCGAAACCCACGCCGGGCGCGGCCTCTATGCGCTCGACGCCCCCGAGGCGCGCAAGACCGGCGAGGCCGCCGGCGGCATCCTGCGGGCCGAGGCGCGGGGCTGGTTTCCCCCCGATCACCCCTATGCCCGCCGCCTCGCGCAGACCCGCGCCCTGCACGGCCCGGCCGCCTACCCCGGCTCGCCGCTGATCGCCGCGCTTTCGCTGCGCCCCGGCGACGTGATGCACCTCGCCGAGTTGCACCCGCAGGAACACGCCGCCCTGGTGCAGGCGATGGCCCCCTACGGCCTCGCCCGCGTCCACCGCGAGGACGGCTTCGCGATGGCGCTGTCGCGCACGCCGCCGACGCCGCGGCGCGGGCTGATGCTGATCGACCCGAGCTACGAGGTAAAGACCGACTACGAGGCCCTGCCCGACCTGATCGCCGCCGTGCACCGGCGCTGGAACGTCGGCACCCTGATGCTGTGGTATCCCTTGCTGCCCGACGCCCCCCATCACGCCATGCTGCGCGCGCTCGGCGAGGCCGGCCTGCCCGGCGCCTTCCGCCACGAGGTCCGCTTCGGCCCCGCCCGCGACGGCCGCGGGATCGAGGGCAGCGGCGTCTTCCTCGTCAACGCCCCCTGGGGCATCGAGGTGGAAGCCAAGCGGCTGAGCGGGCTGATCGAGGGGTGACAGGCGCGGCGCGGAACCGCGAGGGCAGACCCGGGCCCGGCGCCGCCCCACCGGGGCCGCCCCGGCGACGCGCCTTGCCCCAAACGAAACGGGCGCCCGCCTTGCGGCGCGCGCCCCTCATCCGTCCGGAAACCCCGATCAGCCGCGCGCGCGGCCGACGATCTTCCACAGCCCCGGCAGCAGCAGCGCGGCCAGCGCCAGCTTCATCGCGTCGCCGATCAGGTAGGGCGTCAGGCCCCAGGCCAGCGTCTGATCCCGGACGGTGGCAAAGGTGTCGGCCTTGAACAGGCCCCCCGCCACGATGACATGATTCAGCCAGAGCACGCCCGGAAGGTAGATCAGCGCGTTGCCGATCAGCATCGCGCCCGCCATCTTCGGCACCGAGCGATCCCAGCCCGCCCGCGCCGCCAGCCCCAGCGCCAGCGTCGCCAGCACATAGCCCGCCAGATAGCCGCCCGTGCTGCCCATCATGTAGGCCAGTCCGCTGACCTTCGCGGACCCGGCGAACACGTCGGCGCCCAGCGCACCGATCGCCATGTAACCCAGGATCGTCACCAGCCCCAGCCGCGGGCCATAAGCCGCGCCCAGCGCCAGCACCGCGAAGGTGCCCATCGTCACCGGCACCGGCGAGGGCCACATCGGCACCTGCACCTTGGCCGCCAGCGTCAGCAGCGCGATCCCCGCCACCACCAGCACCACCTGCATGAGCGCCGCGCGCGGCGCGACCCGCTCGGCCAGGGTCATGTCCGTCATCGCCATCTGCCGTCCCTCCGTGAAAGCCTTGCCCCGTTTCTGCCGCAACCCCCGCCCCCGCGCAAGCCCCGCCATGCTGCGGTCGCGAAACCGCCGGGGCGCGGCCCCCCAGCCCGGCCCACGGGGCCGGGCGTTCGTTGCGGACATGCGCCACTGGCGCATGTCGGATCGCGCCTCAGCCCGGGATATTTGCGGGCCGAAAAAGAGGCGGCGCGGCCCCATTTTCGGTCCTCAAGTATCCCGGGGGGTGAGCGCCGCACGGCGCGAGGGGGGCAGCGCCCCCCTACCGGCGGTAGAGGCTTTCCATCCGGTAGTCCTTGCGCGGCCCGCGCACCTGCCACACCGCGCGCCACAGCGGCCAGGCGCTGAAATCGTAACGCACGCGGTAATCGTCGGGGTCGCACCAGTGCGCGGCCTCCGCCGCGCCCGCGGCGGGATCGAAGCTGTGGAACGCCCGCCCGTCGGCAAAGGCCACCGCGATGCGCCCGCCCTCGCCTTGCGTCCAGCGATAGCGCCGCTCGGCCGTCATCGGCGCGCCCGCCCCCAACACCAGTTGCCCGCGCTCGGCGTAGGTCAGGCCCGCGCCCTCGGGCGTCAGGTCGGCCGCGCCGTCAAAACGGCCCTCGACCCCGGCGCGGCGGTCCGCGATCCGCCGCTCCAGCCTCCAGCGCCCCGCGAAGTCCTGTATCCCCGGCATCCGCGCCCTTCCGCTTGTCGCGCCCCCGCGCCCGTTCTATGAGGGCGCGCGCCCGCCCCGCAACCCTTCCCCGCGAAAGGCCTCGCCGATGATCCCGCGTTATTCCCGCCCCGAAATGGTCGCCCTGTGGTCGGCCGACACCAAGTTCCGCATCTGGTTCGAGATCGAGGCCCATGCCTGCGACGCGCAGGCCGCCCTTGGCGTGATCCCCAAGGCCAACGCCGAGGCGGTGTGGCGCGCGAAGGACGCCACTTTCGACGTCGCACGCATCGACGAGATCGAGGCCGTCACCCGGCATGACGTGATCGCCTTCCTGACCCATCTCGCCGAGATCGTCGGCGCCGACGCCGCCCGCTTCGTGCATCAGGGCATGACCTCGTCGGACGTGCTCGACACCACGTTCAACGTGCAACTGATGCGCGCCACCGACATCCTGCTGGCCGACATGGACCGGGTGCTGGCCGCGCTGAAGGCGCGCGCGTTCGAGCACCGCATGACGGTGCGGATCGGCCGCAGCCACGGCATCCACGCCGAACCGACCACGATGGGCCTGACCTTCGCACGCTTCTACGCCGAGATGGCGCGCGGCCGGGCGCGGCTGGTGAACGCGCGTTCGGAAATCGCCACCGGCGCGATTTCCGGCGCCATCGGCACCTTCGCCAACATCGACCCGGCGGTCGAGGCGCATGTCTGCGCGATGCTGGGCCTGACGCCGGAACCGATTTCGACGCAAGTGATCCCGCGCGACCGCCACGCGATGTTCTTCGCCACGCTGGGCGTGATCGCCAGCTCGATCGAGAACTGCGCCACCGAGATCCGCCACATGCAGCGCACCGAGGTGCTGGAGGCGGAAGAGTTCTTCGCGCCCGGCCAGAAGGGGTCTTCGGCGATGCCGCACAAGCGCAACCCGGTGCTGACCGAGAACCTGACCGGCCTCGCCCGCCTCGTGCGTTCGGCGGTGACGCCGGCGCTGGAGAACGTGACGCTCTGGCATGAACGCGACATCTCGCACAGCTCGGTCGAACGCGCGATCGGACCGGACGCCACCATCACGCTCGATTTCGCGCTGAACCGGCTGGCGGGGGTGGTGGAAAAGCTGGTGATCTACCCCGAGACCATGCTGCGGAACCTCAACCAGTTCAACGGGTTGATCCATTCGCAGCGGGTACTGCTGGCGCTGACCCAGAAGGGTGTCTCGCGCGAGGACAGCTACCGGCTGGTGCAGCGCAACGCGATGAAGGTGTGGGAACGGGGCGCCGATTTCCGCGCCGAACTGAAGGCCGACCCCGAGGTGCGCGCGGCGCTGAGCGAGGCCGAGATCGACGAGAAGTTCGACCTTGGCTACCACACCCGGCACGTCGACACGATCTTTGCCCGGGTCTTCGGCGAGAGCTGACGCGGGCGGCCGACCGTAAGGCGGCCTTAACCCCGGCCTGTCAACCTGCCCCCGAGTCAAGCGACGGAGGGTGATGGTGTCGAACGAACTGGCCGCCAGAGCGGCGTCCCCGCGCCGAATGCCCGGCGGCGCCATCGCCACGCCGCCCCAACGCGGGCTGACCAGCCGCCAGAAGGCCGCGGTGATCGTGCGGCTGTTGCTGGCCGAGGGTGCCCCGGTGCCGCTGTCGGCGCTGCCCGAGCATCTGCAAGCCGCGCTGACCGAGGAAATCGGGCTGATGCGGATGGTCGACCGCGACACCCTGCGCGCCACGGTGGAGGAGTTCCTGACCGAACTCGACGGCGTGGGCCTGTCGTTCCCCGGCGGCATCGACGGCGCGCTCGGCCTGCTCGACGGCCACATCAGCGCTTCCGCCGCCGCGCGTCTGCGCCGGATGAGCGGGCTCGCCGACCGCGCCGACCCCTGGGAACGCATCGCCACGCTGCCGCCCGAACGGCTGATGGCCGTGCTCGACGCCGAAAGCGCCGAGGTGGCGGCGGTGCTGCTGTCCAAGCTGCCGATCACCCGTGCGGCCGATCTGATGGGCCGCCTGCCGGGCGAGCGTGCCCGCCGCATCGCCTATGCCGTGTCGCTGACCGCCAACATCGACCCCGACACCGTGCGCCGCATCGGCCTGTCGCTGGCCGCGCAGCTTGACGCGGTGCCGCCGCGCGCCTTCGAGGCCGACCCGGTGGAACGCGTGGGGGCGATCCTCAACCTCTCGGCCGCGCTGACGCGCGACGAGGTGCTGCGCGGTCTCGACGCCACCGATGCCGAGTTTGCCGGGCGGGTGCGGCGCGCGATCTTCACCTTCTCCCATATCCCGCGCCGCCTGGTGCCGCGCGACGTGCCCAAGGTGCTGCGCCTGATCGACCAGGCGACGCTGGTGACCGCCTTCGTCGGTGCCGCCGCCGCCCCCGAGACCGCCGCCGCGACCGAGTTCCTGCTCGCCAACATGTCGCAACGCCTCGCCGCCGCGCTGCGCGAAGAGATCGAGGCCCGCGGCCCGGTGAAGGCGAAAGACGCCGAAGACGCCATGAACGCCGTTGTGATCGCAATCCGCGGGCTCGAAACCGCCGGCGAGGTGGTGCTGATCCTGCAGGAGGACTAGGCGCCCGCGCCCTGCCCTCCCCCTGCCCGGCCCCCCAAGGGTGGTCTCGGCCGCGGCGACCGGGCGCATCACCCAAAGACCGCCGGGCCGCGCCGCGCCGACCCGGCCGGACCCGCGCCACGCCCTTCGCGGGACCACGCCGCCCCGCCGTCCGGGCCGCCAACACTCGCGGAGCGATGAGCGTCCGGAAACCCGTCGGGGGCCTCGGGGGCAGCGCCCCGCCGACCCAACGCCGTCGCACGCGCCCCGTTGCCTCTGCCCGGCCGGTCCGCCTAAGGTCGCGCCATGACCACCCCCCGCCCCTCTGTCACGCCCGCCCTGCCCGCCGCGACCGCGCGCGGCATCGTGATGATGCTGGCCGCCGTCGTCGCCTTTACCGCGATGGACGCGCTCGCCAAGGCGCTGATCGGGCGCTACGACACGGTGCAGGTGGTCTGGGCGCGCTACACGGTGCAGTCGGTCGGGGTGGCGCTGTGGCAGGCGCGGCGGCTGGGGGCGGTGCTGCGGACGGCGCATCCGTGGTTGCAGGTCGCCCGATCAATGTGCCAGCTCGGCTCCACCGCGATGTTCTTCGCCGCGCTGCGCTGGATCGGGCTGGCCGAGGCGACCGCCATCGCCGACCTCAGCCCGGTCTTGATCACGCTGGCCGCGGCACTGGTCCTGAAGGAAAAGATCGGCCCGCGCCGCATCGCCGGGGTGGCGGCGGCCTTCATCGGCGCGCTGATCATCATCCGGCCCGGCAGCGCGGTCTTCACCCCCGCCTCGCTGCTGCCGCTGGGCGGCGCGCTGTGCTACACCGGCTACGCGATCATCACGCGCCGGATCGGGCAGGCCGAGTCGGTTTGGACCTCGCTGCTTTACTCCACCCTGATCGGCGCGGCGGCGACCACGGCGGCCCTGCCCGCGGTCTGGCGCCCGATCGCGCCCGCCGACCTGTGGCTGTTCGCCGGCATCGGGCTGGTCGGCGTGGTGGCGCAGCTGTTCCTGATCCGCGCCTTCACCCTGGCCGAGGCTTCGGTGGTCGCCCCCTTCGGGCAGACCGACCTGATCTTTGCCGCAGCCCTGGGGCTGATCTTCTTCGGTGACTGGCCCGATGGCTGGACCATTCTCGGTGCGCTTGTGATCGCGGGGGCCGGACTTTATGTCTGGCACCGGGAAACCCGGGCCAGCCGCGCCCGGCAGGCCACCGGACGGGACGGGACATGAGCGACGAGACCGAGGGCCGCACCGCCGCCGACTGGCGCCAGGACAGACTGCTGCGCGGCCTGATCGGTGCGCTGCTGCGCGTGCCCTACCGCTGGCGCGTGCCGCTGTGCGGCTGGGTGATGGCGCGGCTGGTGGCGCCGCTGGCGGGCTACCGGGCCCGTGTCCGCGCCAACCTCGCGCTCGTGCGCCCCGACCTGCCTGCCGCCGAGGTGCGCCGCCTGATGCGGGCGGTGCCCGACAACGCGGGCCGCACGCTAATCGAGATCTACTCGGGCACCGAATTCGCCGCCCGCGTGGCGCAGATGCCGATCACCGGGCCGGGGCTGGCAACGCTGGACCGGGCGAAGGCCGAGGGGCGGCCGGTGGTGCTGGTCTCGGGACATTTCGGCAATTACGACGCCTGCCGCGCCGCGCTGATCGCGCGGGGCTACCGCGTCGGCGCGCTTTACCGCCCGATGAGCAATCGCTACTTCAACGAGCATTATGTGCGCGCGATCGAGGCGATCGGCCGCCCGATGTTCGCGCGCGGCAAGGCGGGGCTGGCTGACATGGTGCGGTTTCTGCGCGGCGGGGGGATGCTGGCGATGCTGATCGACCAGCATTTCCACCGCGGCGCGCGGCTGCGTTTCTTCGGCCACGAGGCGCTGACCGCGCTGTCGGCGGCCGACCTGGCGTTGCGCTACGATGCCGACCTGGTGCCGATGTACGCCATCCGCGCGCCCGACGGGATCAGCTTTCACATCGTGGTGGAGTCCCCGATCCCGCCCGGCACGCCCGAGGCGATGACGCAGGCGCTGAACGACAGTCTGGAGGCGCATGTGCGCCAGAACATGGACCAGTGGTTCTGGGTGCACCGCCGCTGGAAGGGCGGGTCGGAAGACTGACCCTAGCGCAGCACGGCCGCCGCCAGAATCTCGCCCGGCCCCGGCTGCTGCACGATCACCACCACCGGCTCGCTGCCCTGCGCCTGCGCCAGCAGCGAGAACGGCTGGGCGCCGTCCCAGGTGCCGACGGTCTGCCAGGCGGTCACGATGTTGCGGTAGGTGATGGTCTTGCCCGCGTTCTCGCCGCGTTCGATGTCGACGGTCTGTTCGGGCAGATAGCGGACCAGTTCCAGCAGCACCTTCGGCCCGAAGGTCTGCGTCGAACTGGCCTCGATCTTCACGCTGTCGCCGTCGCGCACCAGCGTCAGCACCACGGGCGTGGTTCCGGCGTGGTGTTCCTGGATCAGTTCCGCCACGTCGAGCGGCCGCGGCCCCTCGACCCGGTCGTCGCCCTCGATGATCAACTGCGGCGTGTAGATCGTGCGATTGCCCGCGGCATGGGCATAGGCCTTCTGCCGCGCGGTATAGGCGGGCGAGCCGAACTTGTCGGCCCAGCCGATGTAATCCCAGTAATCGACGTGCAGCGCGAGCGGGATCACGCCGGGATGGTTGACAAGCTGCGACAGCACCGCGTCGGCCGGCGGACAGGAGGAACAACCCTGCGAGGTGAACAGCTCGACCACCACGACCGGGTGCGCGGTGGCGGCGCCGGGCTGCGCGGGGGCGGCGTCCTGAACCTGGTGCTGGCCCGAATCGGCGCGCTGCGGGTCTGCCGGATGCTCGTCATTCGGCCCGTCGGCGGCGGCGACCGCGTCCATCTCTTCGGCCGCGCCGAGGTTGGCCGCGAGCGCCAGAGCGAAACCGACGACAACAGCGGCCAAGCGACGCTTCTTCATGACTCGTTTCCTCTGGTTCGCCCCAGTCTTATTCAACTGTGGCGCCTGCGGCCAATCAAGGTTTAGCGAGGCGAACCCGACACTTGCTGTCGGATTCTCGATCGGCCGTGACATGGGCGCCTCGTTCCGGCAACGGGAGGATGAATTGCACTGGATTTTTGGCATACAATTGCATACAATTGTGCCGACTCCCTTGCACCGCAACCCCCCGTGGGGCAAGAGGACATTGCCCATGACGCCAGATGCCAGGAGGCCCTGATGACCGTGATCGTCGGACATGACAGCGCGAAAACCCGCAAGACCCTGACCGCGGGCGGCGCCACCGTCGCCTATTATTCCATCCCGGCGGCCGAAGCCGCGGGGCTTGGCCAGTTCTCGCGCCTGCCCGCCGCGCTGAAGGTGGTGCTGGAGAACATGCTGCGCTTCGAGGATGGCAAGACCGTCAGCCTGGACGACATCCGCGCCTTCGCCGACTGGGCCACCCTCGGCGGCAAGAACCCGCGCGAGATCGCCTATCGCCCGGCCCGCGTGCTGTTGCAGGATTTCACCGGCGTGCCCGCCGTGGTCGATCTTGCCGCGATGCGCGACGCGATCATCGCGCTGGGCGGCGACGCCGAAAGGATCAACCCGCTGAACCCGGTCGATCTGGTCATCGACCACTCGGTGATGATCGACGAATTCGGCAACCCGCGCGCCTTCCAGATGAACGTCGACCGCGAGTATGAACGCAACATGGAACGCTATGTGTTCCTGAAATGGGGCCAGTCGGCGTTTCAGAACTTCCGCGTCGTGCCGCCGGGCACCGGCATCTGCCATCAGGTCAACCTCGAATACCTCGCCCAGACGGTCTGGACCGACACGGATCAAAGCGGGGCGGTGGTCGCCTATCCCGACACGCTGGTCGGCACCGACAGCCACACGACGATGGTCAACGGGCTTGCCGCGCTCGGCTGGGGCGTCGGCGGGATCGAGGCCGAGGCCGCGATGCTGGGCCAGCCGGTGTCGATGCTGATCCCCGAGGTCGTCGGCTTCAGGCTGACCGGGGCGATGCGGGAAGGCACCACGGCCACCGATCTGGTGCTGAAGGTCGTGCAGATGCTGCGCAAGCATGGCGTGGTGAACAAGTTCGTCGAATTCTGGGGCGAGGGGCTGGACCATCTGCCGCTGGCCGACCGCGCCACCATCGCCAACATGGCGCCCGAATACGGCGCCACCTGCGGCTTCTTCCCGGTCGACGGCGAAACCATCCGCTATCTGCGCCAGACCGGGCGGGATGAGGCCCGCGTGGCGCTGGTCGAAGCCTACGCGAAAGCCAACGGCATGTGGCGCGGGGCGGATTATGCGCCAGTCTATACCTCGACGCTGGAACTCGACATGGGCACCATCGTGCCCGCGATCTCGGGGCCGAAGCGGCCGCAGGATTACACCCCGCTCGATCAGGCCGCGGGCGGCTTCTACAAGACCGTTTGCGAGTACCGCGGCGTCGATGCCGGCACCGCCGCGAAGGACATGGGGTCGGAGGGCCCGAACCACACCCCGGTGATGGATGCCCGCAAATCCGCCGCCGTCGCGGGCGAAGCCTACACCCTGCACGACGGGTCGGTGGTGATCGCCTCGATCACCTCCTGCACCAACACGTCGAACCCCTATGTGATGATCGGCGCGGGGCTGGTGGCGCGCAAGGCGCGCGCGCTGGGGCTGACCCGCAAGCCCTGGGTCAAGACCTCGCTGGCGCCCGGCTCGCAGGTGGTCAGCGAATACCTCGAAGCCGCGGGCCTGCAGCAAGACCTCGACGCGATCGGCTTCAACCTGGTCGGCTACGGCTGCACCACCTGCATCGGCAACTCCGGCCCGCTGCAGCCCGAGATTTCGAAGGCGATCGGCGACAATGACCTGATCGCCACCGCCGTGCTGTCGGGCAACCGCAACTTCGAGGGCCGCATCTCGCCCGACGTGCGCGCCAACTACCTCGCCAGCCCGCCGCTGGTGGTGGCCTATGCGCTGGCGGGCGACATGAACATCGACCTGACCATCGAACCGCTTGGCACCGGCACGGACGGCCAGCCGGTGTTCCTCAAGGACATCTGGCCGAGCAACGCCGAAATCGCCGATCTGGTGGACCGGACCGTCACCCGCGCCGCGTTCCTGAAGAAATACGCCGACGTGTTCAAGGGCGACGCCAAGTGGCAGGGCGTCAAGACCACCGACAGCCTGACCTACGACTGGCCCGCCACCTCGACCTATGTGCAGAACCCGCCCTACTTCAAAGGCATGGCCAGGGAACCGGGGGTGATCCACGACATCGACGGCGCGCATGTGCTGGCGATCCTGGGCGACATGATCACCACCGACCACATCAGCCCGGCCGGTTCATTCAAAGCCTCAACTCCGGCCGGCAAGTATCTGACCGAACGGCAGGTTCCGGTGTCGGAATTCAACAGCTACGGCTCGCGGCGCGGCAACCACGAGGTGATGATGCGCGGCACCTTCGCCAACATCCGCATCCGCAACGAGATGCTGGCCAATGAAACCGGTGGCGTCGAAGGCGGCTACACCAAGGGGCCGGACGGCGCGCAGACCTCGATCTATGACGCCTCGATGGCCTGGCAGGCGGCGGGCGTGCCGCTGGTGATCTTCGGCGGCATCGAATACGGCGCGGGGTCGTCGCGCGACTGGGCGGCCAAGGGCACCGCCCTGCTGGGCGTCAAGGCGGTGATCGCCGAAAGCTTCGAGCGCATCCACCGCTCCAACTTGGTCGGGATGGGCGTGATCCCGTTCGAGTTCACCGCAGGAATGACGCGCAAGTCCCTGGGATTGAAAGGGGATGAGGTTGTCTCGATCCACGGGTTGGCGGGCGATCTGACGCCGCTGAGCCTGGTGCCCTGCACGATCCGCTTCGCGGACGGGTCGGAAACGACGATCGAGATCAAGTGCCGGATCGATACCGAGATCGAGATCGACTATGTGCGCCACGGCGGCGTGCTGCACTACGTGCTGCGCAACCTCGCCAAGGCGGGGTGATCCGCACCGCGGCCGGGGGGCTGTCTGCCCCCCGGACCCCCCGAGGATATTTGCGGACCGAAAATGAGGGGCGCGGGATCTGGACGTCGCGCCCTTTCGCCTAGTCTGGCAGCACTGCGGCGCGGTAGAGGTGCCATGTCGCGTGGCCGAGGATCGGGATCACCACCACCAGCCCCAACAGCGCCGGAATCGCGCCAAGTGCCAGCGAGCCCGCCACGATCAGGCCCCAGACCGCGACCGTTTCGGGGCTTTGCCGCGCCACCTCGACCGAGGTCACCACCGCCACCGGCAGGCCGACGTTGCGGTCGAGAAGCAGCGGGAACGAGATCACGCTGACCACCAGCACCAGCGCCGCGAAAAGGAAGCCGCTGCCGAGGCCCAGCAGGATCAGCGCGTGACCGCCCGCCGTGGTCAGCACGTCATGCAGGAAAGCGCGGGCCGAAGCGGGCACCTGCGGCCCCATCGTCAGGGCGTAGAGCCCGTCGGCGACCAGAAGCCAGACCACGAAGGTTGCCAGCAGAAAGAGCCCGAGCACGAAGATCGCGCCGAACGAGGGTTCCGCCAGCACCGCGAAGGCGTCGGCCCAGCTTGCCTGACCCATCCGCTCGCGCCGGCGGCTCATCTGGTAAAGCCCGACCGCCGCGACCGGGCCCAGGAGCGCGAAGCCCGCCAGCAGCGGGAACAGCATCGGCAGCATGCTCTGGTGGAACGCCACCCAGCAGAGCGCGAGGCCGATCACCGGGTAAAAGAGGCACAGGAACGCGACGTCGCTGCGCAGGGCGGCGAAATCCTCGACGCCCTTGCGCAGCGCCACGCGGATGTCGTGCATGCCGATGTGACGCACGCGCGGCCGCGCCAGTTCCGGCGCGCCGCCAAGGGTTTCGGTCATCTGGGCGACATGCGCGCCCGCCCCGGCGAGCGATTTCGCCGTCCACGATAACGGATTGCCGATTGTCTGAACCATGCCGCCCTCCTCAAGCGAGGCAATCCCGGCGGCGACCCTGATGACCCGTGACCCCGGGGCCGTCGGTTCGAGGGCCGCACGACATTGCACTTTCCGGTTGCGACAAAGTAGCACAGGCCGGGCGGGCTGTCGCCTGCCCCGGTGCTCACACCTGCGGGATTGGCGGCTTCGCTCAGTCGGCGGCGGCTTTGGCCAGCGCGGGCTTGATGGCGGAGTTCAGCACGTCATTGGTGATCGGGCCGGGAAGGCGCAGCAGCACCTTGCCCTTGCCGTCGATCACATAGCTTTCCGGCACGCCGTAGACGCCCCAGTTGATCGCCATCTGCCCGGCGACATCGGCGCCCATCGCGCTGAAGGGATCGCCCGCGTCGGCCAGAAAGCCCAGCGCGGCGGCGGGTTTGTCCTTGTAGTTCACGCCGTAGATCGGCAGGCCGCCCGCCGCCATCCGGCCCAGCGTGGCCGCCTCGGCGCGGCAGGGCTCGCACCAGCTTGCCCAGAAGTTCACGATCTTGACGCGGCCGTCGCGCAGCGTCGCATCGGTGAAGGGCGCGCCATCGCCCAGCGCCGTCAGCACGACGGCGGGGGCCTGTTGCCCGACGATCATCGAGGGCAGATCATCGGGGTTGTGCCGGTTCATGCCGATCCAGAACGTCGCCGCAAGGGCGGCGAACAGCACCGGCGGCAGGATGACAAGCGGCTTAACCTTCATGCGATTTCCTCTGCCGGGCCTCGACCTCTTCCAGTTGGCGGCGCACCTTGGCGCCCCGGATCAGCGTCACCGCGATCAGCGCGGCGATCAGCACGATGGCGGCGGCATAGGCCGACAGCACCGTCACCTCGTATTTGCCGAGATCGGGCAGCATCAGGCCATCCTCTCGCGCGCCAGCAGCGCCTTGAGGCGGCGGGCGCGAATTTCGGTGCGGGTGCGCAACAGCACCATTGTCAGGAAGAACAGGATGAACCCGGTGATCGAGAGCATCAGCGGATACCAGTAGGCATCGGCGACGTGCTGTTTCTGGTCGATCGTCAGGCTGGGGCCCTGATGCAGGCCCTGGTTCCAGAAGTTCACCGCATAGCGGCTGAGGATCGCGAAGACCGAACCGACGAGGCACAGCACCGAGGTGAGGTCGGCCGCGGTGTCGGGGTCGTCGATCGCCTCCCACAGCGCCATGTAGCCGAGGTAAAACAGAAACAGGATCAGGAACGAGGTCAGCCGCGGATCCCAGGCCCACCAGGTGCCCCACATCGGCTGGCCCCAGATCGCGCCGGTGATCAGCGCGATCAGCGTCATGGTGGCGCCGATCGGCGCGGCGGCGCGGGCGGCGAGCGCCGAGACGTGGTGGCGCCGGATCAGCCAGATCAGCGAGGCGACCAGCATCATCAGCCAGGCGTTGATGCCGATCATCGCCGAGGGGACGTGCAGGAAGATGATCTTGACGGTCGATCCCTGCCGCATCTCGTCGGGGGTGAAGAAGAAGCCCCAGACCAGACCGGTCAGCATCAGGCAGGCGGTGACCGGCACCAGCCAGGGCAGCACGCGGCCGGAGGTCCGCATGAACAGGACGGGGTTGGCATATTTCCAGATCGACATGGGGCCCTGCTTAGGGGGTTTCGCGGCTGATCTCAATTCAGGAATGCGGGCCGCTCACCGCAGATTGATGCGCAGCGCGGCGGCCGAGGCGAAGGGCAGCAGCGCCGCCGCCCCCGCCGTGATCCCGGCCAGCAGCAACAGCGGCGTATCGGTCGCCTGCCCGGTGGCGCCGCGCTTCACCACCTCAGCGCCGAAGATCAGCGTGGGGACGTAAAGCGGCAGCACCAGCAGCGACAGCAGCAGACCGCCGCGCTTGAGCCCCACCGTCAGCGCCGCGCCGAAGGTGCCGATGACCGACAGCGCCGGGGTGCCGAGCACGAGGCTGAGCATCAGCCAGCCATAGCCGCCGAGGGGCAGGTTGAGGAGCAGCCCGAGCACCGGCGAGGCGAGCGTCAGCGGCAGGCCGGTGGTCAGCCAGTGCGCCAGCGCCTTGACGCTGACGACGCCTTCGAGCGGGATCGGCGCGGTGGCCAGCAGGTCGAGCGAGCCGTCCTCGAAATCGAGCGCGAAGATGCGGTCGAGCGACAGGAGGCAGGCCAGCAGCGCGGCGACCCAGAGGATGCCGGGGGCGATCAGCGCCAGCGTGGCGCCCTGCGGGCCGACGCCCAGCGGCACCAGCACCACCACGATCAGGAAGAAGGCAAGGCCAAGGCCGAAGCCGCCGCCGGCGCGGATCGCCAGCCGCAGGTCGCGGGCAAGGAGGGCGATCACAAGCCAGACCTTCTCATAAGAACGCCTCGTCGAACGCGCCGGTGATGCCACCCTGCCCCGGCGGCTTCGCCTTGTGGGGGGTGAGATCGAGAATCGCGGCCTCGGGCAGGCCGAGGTCGATGTGGGTGGCGATCAGCGTGCTGCCGCCGCCCGCAAGGTGGGCGCGGATCACCCCGCCGAAGAGCGCGACCGAGGCGGCATCGAGCGAGACCGTCGGTTCATCCAGCATCCAGACCGCGCGGCCCGAGACCAGCAGACGGGCGAGGCCGAGGCGGCGTTTCTGCCCGGCCGACAGGTTCTGCGCCTGCCGGTCGGCCAGCGCGGTCAGGTTCATCGCATCGAGCGCGGGCGCGATGGCGCCGGTGCCGAAGATGCAGGCCCAGAAGGCCAGGTTTTCCGCCACCGTCAGCGTCGCCTTCAGCCCGTCGGCATGACTGGCATAGGCGATCGCCTCGGGCGGCGCCGAGATGGTGCCCGCGAGCGGCACTTGCAGCCCGGCCAGCGTGCGCAGAAGGGTGGTCTTGCCGATGCCGTTCGGGCCGCGCAGGATCAGCGCGTGGCCGGGGGCGAGGGTGAAGCTCACCCCCTCCAGCACGGGCAGGCCGCCGCGCGCGACGGCAAGATCGGTGACGGCAAGGTTCATGCCCCGGACCTAGCCGAAACCGGCGCGGCGCGGAAGGGGGGCGATTTTTCCGCGAAAAATCACAGCCTCCGGCGGGAGTATTTTTGCCAGGAGAATTGGGCGGATCAGACCGGGATCAGGGCGGCGGCGATGCGGCGGCCTTCCGAGAGGATCACGTTGTAGGTGCGGCAGGCGGCGGGGGTATCCATCGCCTCGACCCCGATCCCGGCGGCGTCGAGCGCGTTGCGCAGGGTGGCGGGGATGCGCGCGATGGCGGCCCCGGTGCCGAGAAAGATCACGTCGACCTGACCCGCGAGGGCAAGCAGCGTGTCGGCGTCGCCATACCCGCCCCAGGCGGTCACGCCGGTCGCGGTGACCAGAGCCGCGCCGTGGTGCACCTGGCCCGCGACACGGAAGAAGCCCGGCCCATAGCCGTCGATCGGGCGCGCCTCGGGATAGCTGATCTCGGTCAGGCGCATCAGCCCTTGGCCGCGAACTGCGTGCCCGCCCCGGTATCGTCCTTCTTGCCCCAGTCGCGTTTGATGCCGAGCATCAGCACGATGTTCTTGGCGACGTAGATCGAGGAGTAGGTGCCGGTGATGACGCCCCAGGTGATCGCGAAGACGAAGCCGCGGATCACGTCGCCGCCGAGGATCAGCAGCGCGATCAGCGGGATCAGGGTGGAAAGCGAGGTCATCAGGGTGCGGCTGAGGGTCTCGTTGGCCGAGAGGTTGAGCACCTCGCGCAGCGGCATCTTCTTGTATTTGATCAGGTTCTCCCGCGCCCGGTCGAACACCACCACGGTATCGTTCAGCGAATAGCCGACGATCGTCAGCAGCGCCGCGATGATCGACAGGTCGAACCGGATCTGCAGCAGCACGAAGATGCCGACCGTCAGCGCCACGTCGTGGATGGTGGCGACGGCGGCGCCGAGCGCGAACTGCCACTCGAACCGCAGCCAGATATAGGCCATGACCGCGATGATGGCGCCGGTGATCGCGGTGAACGCCTTCCATTCCAGCTCGCCCGAGACCTTGGGCCCGACCGAGTCGATCGAGGGGAAGGTCATCGAGGGGTCCACCGCGTCCAGCGCGGCCTCGATCTTGTCGAGCACGGCGGGGGCGATGCTTTCCTGGCCCTGTTCGGCCGAGACGCGGATGTTGGCGACATGCTGGTCGGGGCGGAACGAGGGGTCGAAGACCTCGGTGATCACCACGTCGCCGAGCTTCAGCGGCTCCAGCGCGGCGCGGTAGGCGGCCACGTTCACCGGCTGGGCCGCCTCGGTGCGGATCGTGGTGCCGCCGAGAAAGTCGATGCCGAAGTTCAGCCCGAAGATGAAGGGCGCGATCAGCGACAGCACGACAAGGATCATCGAGCCGCCGAAGGTGACGCGGGCGATGGCGAAGAAGTCGATGTGGGTATGGTCGGGGACCAGGCGCAGGCGACGCATCTTACACCTCGATTGTCTTGGGGCGGCGACGCTCGAACCACATCACGATGATGAGGCGCGAGAGGTAGACCGTGGTGAACACCGAGGTCACGATGCCGAGCATCAGTGTCACGGCGAAGCCGCGCACCGGGCCGGAGCCGACGAAGTAAAGGATCATCGCCGTGATCATCGTGGTGATGTTGGCGTCGATGATCGCGCTGAGCGCGCGGTCGTAGCCGAGTTCGATGGCCCGGGCCGGGCCCTTGGCGTGGCGCAGTTCCTCGCGGATGCGCTCGTAGACCAGCACGTTGCCGTCGACCGCGGTGCCCACCGTCAGCACGATGCCCGCGATGCCGGGCAGCGTCAGCGTGCCGCCGATCAGCGAGAGCGCGCCGAACATCATCGAGAGGTTCAGGATCAGGCCGAGGTTGGCGATCCAGCCGAAGAAGCCGTAGACCGCGACCATGAAGACCGCGACGGCCAGACCGCCCGCGACGGCGGCGACCTTGCCCGCGCGGATCGAGTCGGACCCAAGCTCGGGGCCGATCGTGCGTTCTTCCAGGAAGGTCATCTTGGCCGGCAGCGCGCCCGCGCGCAGCAGCACGGCGAGGTTGGTCGAGCTTTCCACCGTGAAGTTGCCGGTGATGATGCCCGAGCCGCCGCCGATATGCGACTGGATCACCGGCGCCGAGATCACCTTGTTGTCCAGCACGATGGCGAAGGGCTGGCCGATGTGGCCGGCGGTATAGTCGCCGAACTTGCGCGCGCCCGAGGTGTCGAAGCGGAAATCGACCGCCGGGCGGCCGTTCTGGTCAAAGGCGGGCTGCGCGTCCACCAGATCGTCGCCCGAGACGACCGCGCTGGTGTTGACGATGTAGAACACGCCCTTTTCATCCTGCGAGGGGATCAGCGTGTTGCCGGCGCCCGCAATCGCGTTGGCGTCACCGGTGCGGCCCATGACCTGGTTGAAGGTCAGCCGCGCCGTGGTGCCGAGCAGTTGCTTCAGCTCGGCGGCGCTGCCGATGCCGGGCACCTCGATCAGGATGCGGTCGGTGCCTTCGCGCTGAATCGTCGGCTCGCGGGTGCCCGCGGCATCGACCCGGCGGCGCACGATTTCCAGCGATTGCTGGAGGGTGCGGTCGTCGGTGGCGGCCTGCTCGGCGGGCGACAGGCTGAGGGTGATGGAACTGCCGTCGGCGACGGCCTGAATGTCTTTCTGGCCGACCCCGGTCAGCGAGACGACCGGGCGTGCGAGGCCGCGCACGACCTCCAGCGCCTTGTCGATCCCCGCCGGGGTCGAGATCGAGACCTTGAGCACGCCGGGCGGTGAGGGTTCGCGGCGCACGTTGCCCACGGTATCGCGTTCCTTGGCCAGCGCATCGCGCACGTCGGGCCAGAGCCCGTTCATGCGGTCGGTGTAGACATCGCTGAGCTGCACCTCGGCCAGCAGATGGGCGCCGCCGCGCAGGTCGAGCCCGAGGTTGACGATGTCGGACGGCAGCCAGGCGGGCCAGCCCGCCGCCGCCGCGTCAAGCGCGGGCGTTTCGTCGCCGCGGGCGATCTTGGCGAGCGCGTCGTTGTGGTTCTCGACCCGGGCATAGAACAGGTTCGGCAGCGCGAGCAGCAGCCCGAGCAGGCAGAGCCCGAGGATGATGGTCCGCTTCCAGAAGGGGATTTGCATGGGGGCGTCCGATCTCAGGCGGCGGGTTCGGTCTTCGACAGAACCTGCGAGATGGTCGAGCGGATCACCCGCACCTTCACGCCGTCGGCGATTTCCACCTCGACCTCGCCGTCGTCCTTGACCTTCACGACCTTGCCGACCAGGCCGCCCGCGGTCACGATCATGTCACCGCGCCGCAGCGCCTCGACCATCGAGCGGTGATCCTTCAGCTTCTTCTGCTGCGGGCGGATCAGGATGAAGTACATGATCCCGAAGATCAGGATCAGCGGCACGAAGCTGGTGAATGTGCTGAGCGAGGCGCTGCCGCCGGCGGCCTGGGCGAAGGCGGGGGTTGCGAACATGACGGCTCCTGTTGGTCTTGCGCGCCACAAGGGCACGGGAAAGGGGCGCGGCACCCGGCAGGGCGCCCGCGAAACTGGCGCGCACCCTACAAGCGGCCTCCCGCGATGGCAAGGCGGCGCGGGGTCATTTCGGCGCGCCGTCCGGCCCCCCCGGATCAGCGCAGGAAAAGCCCGAGGATGACCGCCATCAGCCCGATCGTGGCAATCCCCAGCGCGCCCAGATTATAGGCCACCAGCCGGTTGAGCCGGTCGCGCAGGGCCGCATCGGTCAGCCCCGCGCGGCGCAGGCGCAGCCCGCCCACCGCGCAGGCCAGCAGCCCCGCGACGCCCGCCAGCGCCATCACCGCGCCGCCCCAGATCAGATAGACCATGCCGCCCTCCCGCGTTGCGCCGCCGCCATAGCGCGCGACGCCGCCAAAGGGCAAGTCGCCCCCTCCCTTTCGGTCCACAAATATCCCACGGGGGTGAGGCGCGCCCGCAAACCCTCCGGGGGAGGGTTTGCAGCGACGAACGCCTTGCCCCGCAAAGGGGCGAGGCCGGGGCGGGGGTGTGAAACCCCCGCTGCTGCCCGCGCCGCCTTGCGCCCGGTCGGCCCTTGAACGCCCGCCCCGCCCCGGCTAGGGAAAGCCCGACACCCCGCGAGAAGGAGGCCCCCCATGAGCGACCCCATCACCGACGCCCAGACCAATGCCACCGCCGAGGAGCTGCGTCAGTTCATCGAGCGTTACGAGCATCTGGAGGCCGAGAAGAAAGACCTCGCCGACCAGCTCAAGGAAGTCATGGCCGAGGCCAAGGGCCGCGGCTACGACACCAAGGTGATCCGCAAGATCATCGCACTGCGCAAGCGCGACAAGGACGACCTGGCCGAGGAAGAGGCGATCATGGAACTTTACAAGGCCGCGCTGGGAATGGCCTGACGCGCTACGGCGTCAGCACCGTCACCCCCGGCATCGCCGCAATCTCCTCGAGGTCGTCGTCGTAGCGTTCCGACAGTTCCTCGATCAGCGCGTCATCCCAGCCGGGCAGGTCAAGCTCCACCTCGATCTGGTCGGCCAGCGCGTATTTGTCGAGGAACGCCGCCACGATGCGGCGGCGCTGGGCGGTGGTGAGGCCGGGATGGCCGTCGAGGTAGGCGGTGAGCCGCGCCATGCCCTCGGCCGACATGATGCCCGCCAGCAGGTCGTTTTCCCGCGCCAGCGCCATTTCGGCCGGGGCGCCCGCCACCGCGCGCAGCACCTCGGGCCAGATCAGCGGCGTATCCTCGTCGCACCAGAGCGTGATCGGCAGGGTCGGGTTGGCGGCGCGGATGCGGCCGATCACGTCGGCCCAGCTCAACCCCAGCGGATCGGTGCCGCCGAGGAAATCGTCGAAGCTCGCGTTCTTGCCCGACTGGTAGAGCGCGGGCAGGAAGGTCGCGGGATTGCGGATCGCCAAAGCGATCTCGGCCTCGTGCGAGGGCAGGAGGCCGACCAGCCCCGCCACCTTGTCGCCCGCCGCCGTATAAAGCGTGTTGCGCCCCAGCACCCAGGCGCGCACGCACAGGAACGCATCGTTCGAGAACACGATCCGCTCGGCCTCGTCCTGCACCATCACGGCGTCGAGGATGGTTTCCTCGGTGTCGGCGGTCGAGGGCTTGCCCTTCATCGCGTTGACGACGTTGCGCAGCATCGGGCGGTAGACCTCGGGATCGGGGATGATGATTCCCTTTTGCGCCAGCGCATCGGCGTTGGCGCGCAGGCAGGTCACCAGCCTGCGCTCATCGGTGCAATGCACCCCGAGATGATAGATGACCTTCATCCTGACCCGCCTTCCGCCCCCGGCACGACGATACGGAGTTTGCCGCCAAGGGGAACCGTCTTACCCATGACAGCCGAGTTGGGCAAGAGTGTGGCCGCGCGTCTTGCAGCACCGGGCGCGCGCTGCTAAATCGACGGCGTGCCCCTATAGCTCAGCTGGTAGAGCGCCAGTTTTGTAAACTGGATGTCGGCGGTTCGATCCCGTCTGGGGGCACCAATCACCCGGAAAACGGCGCCACCGCGACCTGGCGGCCGATCAGGAAGGCGTCGGCGCAAAGCCGCAGCGGGGCCAGGTCAACGTCGCTGGCGCGTGCCGCGATCAGGTCGGCGAAGTGGCGGTAGATGCCGGGGTATTCGGCCTCGGGGCCGACATCGACCGGGGCGCCGTCGATCGCCATCTTCGCGCCGCCAAGGGTCAGGCGCAGGGTATGGCCCCCGGCCTCGACCGCGATATCCCAGGTCTGCACCCCCTCGTGGCGCCAGTCGAAGGTCGCCTGCACCGGCACCCCCCGCGGGCCGGTGATCGAAAGCCGGGCACCGATCGGGGTGGCGCAGTTCGACGGCACCTCCAGCGTGGCGGCGGTAACGTGCATCGGGCCGGGCAGGATTTCCGTCAGGATCGACAGCGCGTTGATGCCGGGATCGAAGACGCCGAAGCCGCCCGGTTGCCAGATCCAGTCCTGACCGGGGTGCCAGCGGCGCACGTCCTCTTTCCAGGTGATGGTGACGCGGTCGAGGGCGCGACCCGCGAGCCAGGCTTTGGCGGGGGCCACGGCGGGGGCAAAGCGCGAATGCCAGGTGGCGAACAGCGTGACCCCCGCCGCGCGGGCGGCGGCGGTGATCGTCTCGATCTCGCCCAGTGTGGCGGCGGGCGGCTTCTCGATCAGCAGGTCGCGCCCGGCGGCGACGGCCTTCAGCGCCATGTCCAGCCGGACGGCGGGCGGGGTGCAGAGCGCCACCGCCGCCTCTGGCCCCTCGGCCAGAAACCGGTCGAAATCGGTGAAGTTCGGCACGCCGGGCACGGTTGCGTGCCGCGACACGGCGGCGACCAGGCGGAAGCGCGGATTGGCGGCAATGGCGGGCAGGTGCTGGTCCTGCGCGATCTTGCCGACGCCGACGAGGGCGAGCGGAATCGGTGTCATCTGCGCCCCCTAGTGGCTGTCGCGGCCGACCGCGTGGCCGCGGCAGCCCTTCAGGAAATCAAGGTCCGCGCCGGTATCCGCGCCTTCGACGTGGTCGTGGTAAAGCTGCGCATAGCCACCGTTCGGGCGGGCGATCGGCGTGCTCCAGGCCGCCAGCCGCGCCTGCAATTCGGCATCCGGTATATCCAGGTGCAGGCGGCGGTTCGGCACGTCCAACTCGATCATGTCGCCGGTCCGCACCACCGCCAGCGGCCCGCCGCGCGCCGCCTCGGGCGAGGTGTGCAGCACCACGGTGCCATAGGCGGTGCCCGACATGCGGGCATCGGAAATGCGCACCATGTCGGTGATGCCGCGGCGCAGCACTTTCGGCGGCAGGCCCATGTTGCCGACCTCGGCCATGCCGGGATAGCCGCGCGGGCCGCAATTCTTCATCACCATCACGCAGGTCTCGTCGATCTCCAGCGCCTCGTCGTTGATGCGGGCCTTGTAGTCGTCGATATCCTCGAACACGACGGCGCGGCCGCGATGCACCATCAGGTGCGGGCTGGCGGCCGAGGGTTTCAGCACCGCGCCACCGGGGGCAAGGTTGCCGCGCAGCACCGCGATGCCGCCATGCTCGGTCAGCGGGTTGTCCACCGGGCGGATCACGTCCTCGTTCCAGTTGCGCACGTCCTTGACCTCGTCCCAGATGCCGCCACCCGAAACGGTGATCGCATCGCGGTGCAACTGCCCGGCCTCGCCCAGACGGCGGATCACCACGGGCAGGCCGCCGGCATAGAAGAACTCTTCCATCAGATACTTGCCCGAGGGCATCAGGTTCACGATGGTGGCGATGTCGCGCCCGCACCGGTCCCAGTCATCGAGCGTCAGATCGACACCGACGCGGCCCGCAAGCGCCAGCAGGTGGATCACCGCATTGGTCGAGCCGCCGATGGCGCCGTTCACCCGGATCGCGTTCTCGAACGCCGATTTCGTCAGGATGTCAGAGGGTTTCAGGTCGTCCTTCACCATGTCCACGATGCGCCGCCCGGTCAGATGCGCCATCACGCGGCGGCGGCTGTCCACCGCCGGAATCGCGGCATTGCCCGACAGCGCCATCCCCAGCGCCTCGGCCATGCTGGCCATCGTCGAGGCGGTGCCCATCGTGTTGCACGAGCCGGGCGAGCGGCTCATCGCCTGTTCGGCGTCCAGAAAATCCTCTTTGGTCATGGTCCCGGCCTTGATCGCCTCGGACATCTGCCACAGCGCGGTGCCCGACCCGACCCGTTCGCCCCGGAACCAGCCGTTCAGCATCGGCCCGCCCGACACCACGATGGCCGGAATATCGACGCTCGCCGCCCCCATCAGCAGCGCGGGCGTGGTCTTGTCGCAGCCCGCCAGCAGCACGACGCCGTCGATCGGGTTGCCGCGCAGCGCCTCCTCGACATCCATCGCGGCAAGGTTGCGGAACATCATCGCGGTGGGGCGCAGCGTGCTTTCGCCGGTCGAGAACACCGGGAATTCGACCGGCAGCCCGCCCGCCTCATAGATGCCGTGCTTCACCCGCTCGGCCAGATCGCGCAGATGGCCGTTGCAGGGGGTCAGCTCGCTCCAGGTGTTGCAGATGCCGATCACCGGGCGGCCGTCGAACAGGTCGGCGGGCAGGCCCTGATTCTTCATCCAGCTGCGGTGGTAGATGTTGTCCTTCGAGGTGCCGCCAAACCAGGTTTGCGAGCGCAGGACGCGGGGCCATTGGGCGGGGGCGAAGGTCATCGGGTTTCCTGTCAAAGTGCGCGGACGCCCGCATCCTGCGCGGGGTCGAGCGAAAGGGTGTTGATCAGCGGCAGCCCGAAATCGGGCGTTGAAATCTCGAACTGGTCGCCGGTCCGGGTCTGGATGCCGTCGGCGAAACTCAGAGTGGCGGTGCCGAACATGTGGATGTGCACGTCCCCCGGCTGGCGGAACAGCGCGTATTTGAAATGATGGTGTTCCAGGTTCGCGATGGAATGCGACATGTTCGCCTCGCCCGACAGGAACGGCTTTTCCCAGATCACCGCGCCCTGGCGGCGGATGCGCGAGGCGCCGCGAATGTCCTGCGGCAGCGGGCCCAGCCGCAGTTCGGGGCCGACCGAGGCGGGCCGCAGCTTGGAATGCGCGAGCCAGAGGTAGTTGCCCTTTTCGGTGACGTGGTCGGAAAACTCGTTCGCCAAGGCAAAGCCAAGCCGATACGGCACGCCATCCGGCCCGATGATATAAAGCCCGGCGATTTCAGGCTCTTCGCCGCCGTCCTTCGCGAAGGCGGGCGAGGCCAGCGGATCGCCCGGCCCGGCCAGCGTGGTGCCGTTGCCCTTGTAGAACCACTCGGGCTGCACGCCCTCCACGCCGACAGGCGGCTTGCCGCCCTCGATCCCCATGCGGAACATCTTCATGCTGTCGGTCAGGCCCGCCGCATCGGCGTGCATCGCGTCGCGCGCCGAGGCCGACCCGGTATGGGTCAGCCCGGTCCCGGTCAGGTGCAGGTGCGCGGGGTCGGGGTGGCGCAGCGGCGTGTCGATCCGCCCCTCGTCGAGCAGGCGGGCGAGATAGGCGACCTCGCCCTCGCCCTTGCCCGTCACGGTCTCGGCCAGGCTGGTGCCCGCCGCGATCGCCTGCTGCGCCAGCGCGTAGACCGTGGTCGTGCCGGGCACATGGCGCGCGACAGGGCCGACGCGGCAGATCACGCCGCCGTCTTTCAGTTGGGTCAGATGCATCTTTGCCTCAGGTGGATTTGGATTTGTTGTAGACGTCGAAGATCACCGCCATGAGCAACACGAGCCCCTTGATGACCTGCTGGTAGTCGATGCCGATCCCGAGGATCGACATGCCGTTGTTCATCACGCCCATGATGAAGGCACCGATCACCGCGCCGACGATGGTGCCGACCCCGCCCGACATCGAGGCCCCGCCGATGAAGACGGCGGCGATCACATCGAGCTCGAACGAGACGCCGGCCTTGGGGGTGGCGGTGTTCAGCCGGGCGGCGAAGATCAGGCCCGCCAGCGCCGCCAGAAACCCCATGTTGGCGAAGGAAAGGAACACCAGCCGTTCGGTGTTGATGCCCGACAGCTTGGCCGCCTTCTCGTTGCCGCCGATGGCATAGATGCGGCGGCCCACGGTGGTCGAGTTGGTGATGAACATGTAAAGCACGATCAGGATCGCCATCGTGATCAGCACGTTCGGCAGGCCGCGGTAGGTCGCCAGCAGGAACGAGATGTAGACGATCGCCACCGCGATCAGGCCGTTCTTGCCCGCGAAGAAGGCAAACGGTTCATCCGCCATGCCGTGCGCGGCGGCGCGGGCCCGCCCGCGGCTGGCGAGCACGAGGATGGTGACCGCCATCGCCAGCCCCAGCAGGAACGCCGTCGCGTTGAACTGCGCCAGCCCCAGCAGCGGCGCCATGTCGGGCAGCACGTCGGGCACGAAGCCGGTGGACAGAAGCTGGAACACCTTCGGGAACGGCCCGACCGACTGGCCGTTCAACAGCCACAGCGTGGCGCCGCGGAACACCAGCATCCCCGCCAGCGTCACGATGAACGACGGGATGCGCCAGTAGGCGACCCAGTAGCCCTGCGCCGCGCCGATCGCCACCCCCACCGCCAGCGACGCCGCCATCGCCAGCGGCACCGGCCAGTGCCACTGCACCAGCATCACCGCCGCCAGCCCGCCGACAAAGCCCACGACCGAGCCCACCGACAGGTCGATGTGCCCCGACACGATGACCAGCAGCATCCCCAGCGCCATGATCACGATGTAGCTGTTCTGCAGGAACAGGTTGGTCAGGTTCACCGGCTTCATCAAGGTGCCGTCGGTCATGAACTGGAAGAAGGCCATGATCGCGACCAATGCCAGCAGCATGCCGTATTGCCGCATGTTGTTCTTCAGATAGGCCCCGATGCCGCCGGTCCTTGCCATGCTCATGCGCCTCCCCCAGCGCCCTTCTCGGCGGCCATGATCATCGCCATGATCCGCTCCTGACTTGCCTCGGCGCGCGTCAGTTCCCCGACGAAGGCGCCCTTGTTCATCACATAGATCCGGTCGCACATGCCCAGCAGTTCGGGCATTTCCGACGAGATCAGGATCACCCCCCGGCCCTGCTCGGCCAACTGGTTGACGATCGCATAAATCTCGAACTTCGCGCCGACGTCGATGCCGCGCGTCGGTTCGTCGAGGATCAGCACCTGCGGATCGGTGAACAGCCATTTGGCCAGCACCACCTTCTGCTGGTTGCCGCCCGACAGGTTCACCACCTTCTGGAACACCGAGGGTGTGCGGGTGCCCAGCGCGGTGCGGTATTCCTCGGCCACCCGGCGTTCGCGGTTGGCGTCGATCACGCCCCGCGTGGACACGCCCGCCAGATTCGCCAGCGTGGTGTTGCGCAGAACGGTATCGTCGAGCACGAGGCCCAGCGCCTTGCGGTCTTCGGTGACATAGGCCAGCCCGGCGCGGATCGCGGCGGGCACGGTGGACAGATCGACCGGCTTGCCGCCCAGCGTCACCCGGCCGGTGATGCGCTGGCCCCAGCTCTGGCCGAACAGGCTCATCGCGAATTCGGTGCGCCCGGCCCCCATCAGGCCCGCGATCCCCACCACCTCGCCGCGCCGCACCGTCAGGTTGGCGCCGTCGATCACCTTGCGGTCGGCGTGGGTCGGGTGGAACACGCACCAGTCGCGCACCTCCAGCAGCGTTTCACCGGGGTGCGGCGTGCGGGCCGGAAAGCGGTGCGCCATGTCGCGGCCGACCATGTCGCGGATGATCCGCGCCTCGGAGATTTCGGCGCGCCCCATGCCGGACACGGTCGCCCCGTCGCGCAGCACGGTCAGCCGGTCGGCCACCCGGCCAACCTCGTTCAGCTTGTGGCTGATCAGGATCGAGGTGATCCCCTCGGCCTTGAATTCCAACAGCAGGTCCAGCAGCTTCTGGCTGTCGGTCTCCTGCAGGGCCGCGGTCGGCTCGTCGAGGATCAACAGCTTGACCTTCTTCGACAACGCCTTGGCGATCTCGACCAGTTGCTGCTTGCCGACGCCAAGGCTGTCGATCCGCGCGCTGGGGCTTTCGCGCAGCCCGACCTTGGCCAGCAGCGCCTCGGTGCGCCGGTAGGTCTGGTGCCAGTCGATCACGCCGTGGCGGGTGATTTCGTTGCCCAGAAAGATGTTCTCGGCGATCGACAGCAGCGGCACCAGCGCCAGTTCCTGGTGGATGATGATGATGCCGCGCGCCTCGCTGTCGTGGATGCCGCCAAAACGGGCGGGCTGGCCCTCGAACAGGATCTCGCCGTCATAGCTGCCGTAGGGGTAGACGCCCGACAGCACCTTCATCAGCGTGGACTTGCCCGCGCCGTTCTCGCCCACCAGCGCGTGAATTTCGCCGGGGCTGACCGACAGGGTCACGTTGTCCAGCGCCTTGACGCCGGGGAAGGACTTGGTGATGCCGCGCATCTCGAGGATCGGGACCATGGCGCCATCCGATATCTGCAGGGAAAGGGTGACCCCGCCGCGGGGAGCGCGGCAGGGCCGGGTCGGCCGGTCAAGCTTACTTCAACTGGTCGGCGGTGTAGTAGCCGCCGCCCACGAGGATCTTCTCGTAGTTGGACTTGTCGACTTCCTGCGGTTGCAGCAGGTAGGACGGCACCACCTTGACGCCGTTGTTGTAGGTCGTGGTGTCGTTCACTTCGGGGGTCTTGCCGCCCAGCAGCGCATCCACCATGCCGACGGTGACCTTGGCCAGTTCGCGGGTATCCTTGTAGATCGAGGAATACTGCTCGCCCGCGATGATCGACTTGATCGACGGAACTTCGCAGTCCTGGCCGGTTACGATCGGCATCTTCAGATCGCCCGTGCCGTAGCCGACGCCCTTGAGCGACGACAGGATGCCGATCGACAGCCCGTCATAGGGCGACAGCACGCCGTTGACATGCTTGTCGGTGTAGTTGGCCGACAGCAGGTTATCCATCCGCGCCTGCGCCACCGCGCCATCCCAGCGCAGCGTGCCGACCTTGTCCATGCCCATCTGGCCGGACACGACCTTGACATCGCCCGCGTCGATCATCGGTTGCAGCACCGACATCGCGCCATTGTAGAAGAAGAAGGCGTTGTTGTCGTCCGGGCTGCCGCCGAACAGTTCCACGTTCCACGGCTTCACGCCGGGGAAGCGGTCCTTCATGCCGGCCACCAGCGAGTTGGCCTGCTCGACGCCGACCTTGAAGTTGTCGAAGGTGGCGTAATAGTCGACATGCGCGCTGCCCTTGATCAGGCGGTCATAGGCGATGACCTTGATCCCGGCGGCGGCGGCGTTGTCGAGCGCGTTCGACAGCGTGGTGCCGTCGATCGCCGCGATCACCAGAACCTTGTCGCCCTTGGTGATCATGTTCTCGATCTGGTTGAGCTGGTTGGGGATGTCATCCTCGGCATATTGCAGGTCGGTCTTGTAGCCTGCGGCCTCGAACAGCTTGACCATCGAGTTGCCGTCGGAAATCCAGCGCGCCGAGGATTTGGTGGGCATTGCGATGCCGATCGTGCCCTTGTCTGCCGACAGGGCCGGTCCGGCGGCGAGCAGCGCGCCAAGCGCCAGCGACGCCAGAGCGGCGGTAAATGTCTTCATGTCAGTCCTCCCTATCCCTGACGGTCGCCGGGCTCTTGCCCGTTCTCGCCGCAGGTGTGTTGTGGCCGGTCGATCCGTCCGCCCGCCAGACTAGACTCCGAATGGCATATCGTGCAAATTACTATTGCGACGCCTCGCATATCAATCATGGTATCCCCTATGCCCAACGCCCTGGCCGCCCGGCTGCAGATCAAGCATCTGCGCCTGATCACCGCGATTGCCGACCGGGGTCAGGTGTCGCTGGCCGCGCAAGGGCTTGGCATGACGCAGCCCGCCGCCTCGCGCGCGCTGGCCGAGATCGAGGCGATCGTCGGCACCCCGCTGTTTGAGCGCCACCCCAAGGGGATGACGCTGACGCCGGTGGGCGATGGCCTCGCCCGCCACGCCCGCAACGTGCTGGATGAAATCGCCTCGGCGGCGGTGGCGGTGGAAAAGCTGCGGCTGGGCCATGCCGGGGTGGTGCGGATCGGCGCCGTCACCGGGGCCGCGGTCGGTCTGGTGGTGCCCGCGATCCGGCGGCTGAAGGCGCTGGCGCCCGAGGTGGACCTGCACATCGACGTCGGCCCCAGCGAGGAGCTGATCAAGGGGCTGGTCGGGCTGCGGCACGACATGATGCTGGGGCGGCTGCCGGTGGGCGCCAAGACCGCGGATTTCCACCTGCAACGCGCCAGCGGCGAACGGGTGCGCATCATCGCCAACCGCGCCAACCGCTTTGCCGGGCAGGCCCGCATCGGGCTGGCCGAAACCGCGCACAGCGACTGGGTGATGCAAAGCCCCGGCGCGCCGATGCGCCAGGCGCTCGACGATGCGTTCCTCGCGCTGGGGGTGCAGCCGCCGCGCAATGTCACCAACACGGCCTCGTTGCTGGTGGTGCTGTCGCTGTTGCAGGACCGCGAGGTGCTGACGCCGGTCAGCCAGGAGGTCGCCGACCTGCTGACCGGAACCCATCCCGATCTGGTGCAACTCGACATCGTCGAGTCCGTCGTGGTCGCGCCCTATTCACTGATCACGCTCGCCGCGCGCCGCCTTCTGCCGGTGGCGGCGCGCTGCCATGACCTGATGTCCGAGGTGCTGCGCGAACAGCGCCTGCGGCCGGTCCAGGCGCGCCCGTGACCGGCGGCGTTCACCCCGGACCGGCCGCAGATCGGGTTTGCCGACCTCAGGCGGCGACGAAGGGCTGGCCCTTCACCGACGCCGCGAACCCGTCCAGCGCGGTGCTGACCTCGGCCCAGTGCGGCAGCGCCTTGACCCGGCCGAGCCAGGCATCGACCGCCGGGTATTTCGTAAGATCGGTGCCGATCATCTCGCCCAGCGCCACGATGCTGCCGGCGAAGTAGTCGGCGATGGTGATCCGGTCGCCCGCCAGCCAGTCCTTGCCCTGCCCCAGCCAGTAGTCGTTCAGCACCTGCAGCCAGAACTGGCTGTTCTTCTGGCCCCAGGCCACCGTCATCGCCTGCGCCTCGTCGGTCTGGCGCTTGTGGTGCGGGAACAGTTGCGGGTAGGCCAGATTGTAGCCCCAGTCGCGGTAGAAGTTGGAGTTGAACCAGTCCATCACCTCGTTGACCTTGGCGCGCTCTTTCAGGCCCTTGGGGTATTCGGGCAGGTCGAACTTGTCGGCCAGATACTTCAGGATCGCCGAGCTTTCGGTCAGCTTCAGATCGCCATCCTCCAGCACCGGCACCAGCCGGTTGGGGTTGAACGTGATGTAGGGCTCCTGATGGTGGGCGCCGGAGAACAGATCGACGATCACCGGTTCCACCGTCAGGCCCTTCTCGGCGATGAACAGGCTGACCGGGCGGCTGGTGATCGAGGCGGGATGCATATGCAGTTTCATGGGCTTCACCTTCTGTTGGCTTCAGGTCTTGTAGGGGTCTTTCGGTGTGCGGTCGGCCGAGAGCGAGCCCTGACGGCGGGCGACCAGCAGTTCGATCGCGTCGGCAAGGTGAATCTCGGCGATGTGGTGATCGCCGCGCGCCACCCGCAGGCGGTGCGCCTCGATCATCACGTCGGCATAGGTGCAGCCCTCGGGCGGAAAGAACCGGTACGAGGCCAGTTCGATCAGCAGGCCGAGCGGATCCTCGAAATAGATCGAATCCATGAAGCCGCGATCCTTCGGGCCGCTGTGCTTGATGCCGCGTTCATCCAGCCGCGCGACCGCCTGCCGGAACGTCGCCTGACTGACCGCGAAGGCAAGATGGTGCACCGCGCCCTGATCGGTCGAGGTGCGGGTGGGGTCGGGCTTGCGGGATTCGTTGGTGAAGACGGTGATCAGGCGGCCGTCACCGGGATCGAAGTAGAGGTGCCCCTCGTCCGGGCGGTCGAGGTTGGGCTGATCGAAGACGAAGGGCATGCCCAGCACCCCCTCCCAGAAGTCGATCGAGGTCTGACGGTCGGCCCCCACGATGGTGATGTGGTGCACGCCCTGGGTTTGCAGCTTTCTCATCCGGCGGTGTCCTCCGAGTGGGCCGACGACCAGTCCACGAGTTTCGATTTGTAATCGGTGCGTGGCAGGGTGCCGGGTGGAACGAGTTCGATTTCCGTGCTGGCAACCAGCCGGTCGCGCAGGCCCGCCTTGATCGCCTGCGCCAGATCGGCGCTGGCCGACACCCCCTCGGCGACCTCCACCACGACGTGCAGCGGCGGCGTCTGGCGCGGGCCCTTGCGGCGCGGCCGGATCGAGATCACGCCGCTGACCCGCGGCGCGAAGCTGTTCACCACCTCGCGCACCGCGCTGGGAAAGACGTTGACGCCGCGCAGGATCAGCATGTCATCGGTGCGCCCGATGCAGCGCACGCGCGGCGTGCTGCGGCCGCAGGCGCAGGGCGCGGCGTCGATGCGCACATGATCCCGGCTGCGAAAGCGCAACAGCGGCGCGGCGCGGTGGTCAAGGTGGGTGTAGACCAGTTCGCCCTCGGCGCCGTCTTCCAGCGGCACGACAGCGCCGGTGTCGGGGTCGATCAGCTCGAAATGGATGAGGCCGCCGCCGGAAAAGTGCATCCCCCGCTGTTGCGCGCATTCGCCCCAGAGCGAGACCGCGATATCGCCGATCCCCATCGCCTCGGTCACCGTCGCGCCCCAGGCGGTTTGCAACTTCTGCCGCATCGCAGGCTCGCCGCCGCCGGGTTCGCCCGCCACCATCAGGCGGCGCACGGAGGAGCCGGGCAGGTCGATGCCCCTCGCCACCGCCCATTCGGCCAGATGCAGCGCGTAGGATGGCGTCAGCGCGATCACGTCGGGTTTCAGCAGTTGCACGGCCGCCATCAGGCGTTCGGTATTGCCCGACCCCACCGGAATATGGGTCAGGCCCATCGCCGTGAACGCCTCCAGCGCCGCGCCCGCCGCGAAGGGTCCGGCGGCGTAGGTCGACACGATCCGGTCGCCCGCCGCGGTGCCCGAGGCGCTGTAGGAGCGCGCCGAGATGGTGATCCAGTTTGCCAGATCGGCGGGCGTCAGCGGAATGTAGCTGGGCGCGCCGGTAGTGCCGCTGGTCGAATAGACCCGCGCCACGTCCGAGAGCGGCACCGCCAGATGCGCGCCGATCGGGTTGCCGGGGGTGCGGCTGCGGCGCAGGTCGTCCTTTTCGGTGAACGGCAGGTCGGCGATGCGGTCGAGGCCGCCGACCGCGGCCGCATCGCGGAACCCGGCGGCGGTCAGGCGGTCGCGGTAGAACGGCGAGCGCGCGAACAGATAGGCGATCTGTGCGCGGTAGCGCGCGTCGTCGGCCTCGGCGCGGAACACGGCGGCGGTCACGATCCGCCCCCGTCGTAGCCAATCGCCGCCTCGGCCTGCGCGGCCATCAGGAACCCGATCGGGTTCGCGGCCTCCTCGGCCAGATGCGCCAGCAGGCTGGCGGTGCGCGCCAGGATCGGGATCGCCTTCAGCATCGCGGCCGGGAAGCCGAGGTCCAGCAGCACCGCCGCGATCGCCATCGAGACGTTCATCGGCAGCGGCTTGCCCCAGACCTCGGGCACCACGACCTCGGCCGCGCGGGCCAGCCGCACGAAGGCGCCGCCGCCGCGCGCCTCGGCCAGATCGAGGATGCGCTGGGCGCGGGGATCGCGCGGCTTGTGCAGCGGATGGCCAAAGCCCGGCACCTTGCCCCCGGCGGCCCTGATGGCCGCCACATGGGCGCGCAAGCCGTCGCCCTGTTTCGCCGCCGCCAGCAGAAAGTCGCCGCAATACTGCGAGGTGCCCAGCACGACCGAGCCGCAGCCCAGAATCCCCGCCGCCACCGCCGATTGCAGCGACGCGGGATCGGCGTCGTAGGTCATCCGCGCGACCTGATTGGTCGGCACCAGACCATGTTCGGCAATCGCCACCAGCAGCAGGTCAAGAAAGAACGTCTGCTCCTCGGTCGGCTCGTCGCCGGTCAGCAGCAGAAAGAAATAGGCGGTGAAGCTCAGCCGCCCCATCAGATCGGAACACAGATCACGGCCGCGCACCGTCACGCTTTGCGCGTCGGCGGTGCTGATCGACGTGACGGCCTTCCCGGCCTTTCCAATCAGCATCCGCACCCCCGCCCCGATTGCCAGACAATATTGTCGGACAATCTTTCGTTGTCAATCGGCCCCGTGCGCCTTAGGCTCGCACCGGCTAAGAGGGTCGCGACGGGAATGAACGGGCACGGGATTGCGATCACCGCCGACCGGCATGGCTCCAAGGCCATCCGCGTCGCGCGGCATCTTGCGGCGGCGATCCAGTCCGGCGCCTGTGTGCCCGGCCAGCGACTGGTCGAGGCCGAGTTGACCACCTCGCTCGGGATCAGCCGCAGCGTGCTTCGCGAGGCGTTCCGCATCCTGTCGGCCGAGGGCAGCATCGAGATCGTGCCGAACCGGGGCGCGCTGGTGCGGCGGCTGTCGCGGCGCGAGGCGCTGGAACTGTTCCAGATCCGGATGGAGCTGGAGTCGCTGGCGGCGCGGCTGGCGGCGGCCAACATCGGCCAGCCCGGCGTGCGCGCCGCCTTCGCCGCCGCGACGGCCGCGATCAACGAGGATCGCCCGCGCACATCAACCTCGGACTATCTCCACGAGAACGCGGCCTTCCACGCCGCGACCTTCGAGGCCGCGGGCAACCGGGAACTGGCCCGGCTGAACCGGCAATTGCACCTGTCGCTGATCATGTCGCAGATCAGCCCGCTGCTGACGCCGGACGTCATCCGCGCCTCGCTGAACGAACACCGCGCCATTGCCGCCGCGATCCTTGCCGCCGACGCGGACGCCGCCGCGACGGCCGCCCGCGCCCACCTGACGCGGGCGCGGGATTTCGTGCGCGCGACGGCCAGCGACGTGTTCCGGCTGGAACCGCCCGATCGGCCCGACCCGCCCCCCGCCGGGGGCGACGGGTCGGGTCACTGACCGGGTCGGGCGATCCCAATGCGGATCGGTTGGTCGATCAGGCGATCGCGCCCTTCGACCGGCCCGCTCCGCCTGCGCGGGCGGTCAGTTCCTGACGCAGGCGCCGCCGCTGGCATGGGTGCCGGGCCCGCAGACCGCGGGGATCGGCTTGCGACCGCCGGGTTTCTGCGGATGCAGAACCGGCGGCTTGGACGGGTGGTTTTGCTGACGATTCGGCTGCGTCGGGTGCGGGGTCCGCGGGCCGCGATGGAAATGGCCCTGCGGATTGAACCCCTGCCCCTGATACCGGTCTCTGTCGCGGTAGAACGGTCGGCTCGGGTAGTACTGCTGCCAGTAGGTGTCGATGCTGAACAGCACGAAGGGAATGCCGATGACGGTGCCCTCGGTCATGATCGGCGCTCTGCTGCCCTGATAATCCATCTGCAGATACTGGCCCGAGGCCCAGCCGCGGTTGCCCGACCAGCCGATGTCGCACCAGCCGTAGCCGGTGGTGCAACCGTAGACCAGAACGGCATCGCCGGCGGCCATGACGGCGACCGCCGGGTAGCCGGTGCCCGGCCCGGCGCGCAGATTGAGCCCGGTGGTGACATAGCCCGAGGCGCTGTCGAAGGCATTGGCCGCGACCGAGGCCGCAAGCAGGATGCCGAGGCTGGCGGCAGCGGTTCGAAGGTGTTTGCGAAAGAGCGACATGTGATGTCCTGTGGCTGCATCCGGGCGGGTTTCTTCTGATGGCCCCCGGGGCCTTTGTCATGCGCCGACACGGCGCGGGCGGTGCTGACCTGAATCAAGTCCGCGCATCACTTCCGCGTGTGGGGCGAAGCATCAGGCGCGCCAGGGCCGACGACCGGAACCGGCCGAGGCGGGCCGAGGAACCCGGCGCCGGGCCGGTCGCGGCCGAAAACCTCTGCGCCGCGCCTGATCCACGTCAAGGCGCGCGGCGGCGGGCGGCTGTCTGGTCGCGGCAGATGGATTCTCGAAGGACGTCGACATGCAGACCGACACGGTGACAGGTCAGGACCAGGCGCCCCATGCCGATGCGCCCCATGCCGATGCGCCCCATGCCGACGCGCCCCATGCCGACGCGCCGACCGCGGGCGCGACGGCGAAGGCCGGGATGCAGGGGCTGCCCGGTTACCTGCCCGACTATCTGATCGACGCCTTCCAGCGCAGCGTGCTGTTTCTTGACCTGCTGCGTCAGCGCGGAGACGCCGAGATCGAGATCACCTCGCGCCCCACGGCCACGGTGCTGCGCTATGCCAGCGAGGTTCTGATCGACGGCCTGACCCTGCCGCGCCCGATCAACTATTCGCTGCTGCGCATCCTGCCGCCCGACGGCACCGCGACCGATCCGCTGAAGCGGCCGGTCGTGGTGGTCGACCCGCGCGCGGGGCAAGGCCCCGGCATCGGCGGCTTCAAGGC